>JBIPMC010000021.1:0-13079 GCA_044369345.1 Terrimicrobiaceae bacterium | reverse complement strand
CTCATCAAAGACAACCATCTCGCGACAGGTCTCGATACCGCTTCGCTGCAGGAAATGATCGACCGTGCTCGAGCCGCCCATCCGGAGGCCAAGCTCGAAATCGAAGCCGACACGCTCGAGCAGGTGAAGAAATTTTACGCCCTGCGCGGAGTTGATTTCATTCTTCTCGACAACATGACTCGCGAGAATCTGCGTGAGGCCGTGCGCCTCTGCCCGCCTCACATCCAGCTTGAAGCCAGCGGCGGCGTGAACCTCTCGACCGTCCGCGACATCGCGGAAACCGGAGTCCATTTTATCTCGGTCGGAGCGATCACGCATTCGGCCCCGGCAGTAGATTTCGGCTTGGATTTCGAACCTGCATGTTCTGGAAATTCCCAGGAATAATTCTTCTCGCAACGGCGCTTGCGATCCTGCCTGCTTGCGAAAAAAAGCAGCCATCGCCTCCTCCTGAGAAACCTGTCTTTCCGCGCGAGGTTCCTCCCGAATCCATTGGCAAAAGCTCGCCGGAGACGATTCTCAAAGCCCTCCACCACGCCTCGCAGGAAATGGCTTTAGACGGCTTCCAGTTCGATAAACCCGAACTCGGCTGGCCCTTCGATTGCTACGCCACCAAATCCTCGGATTACCTCCGTTTGCTCGCTGACAAGGGCTACTTGGCCGCTCAAGACCTCGCCGTTTTAACGGATGTCGAAATTGCCAATCTCAGCGACTCCGACTCCGGCGAGACCGCATTCGCAAAAATCCAATTCCGGAATAAAAGCCACTTCATCCGAAAAGACGGCACGCTCTTGAGCGAATCGAACAAAACGCAGCCTCCGCCTTTTCCTCCTCGCGATCCCTCATGGCTTCCGAAATGATCACCCTTCTTCGCAAATCCGCAGCCATTTCAACTGCTCTGCTATTGGCCTCTTGCGCGACCAAGAAAGAATCCACTCCTGTGGAAAATCCCAGCGACGCGCCAGCTTTGACGGCCAATTTCGTCGATGGCCATGCACCCTTGCAGAAAAAAACCTTCTTCGCCGACATCGGCCCCTTTTTTTCCCAACTTCTCCCCCGCAAAAGCCCGCCTGCCCCGGCCGCATCGCCCGTGAATTGGGCTGGTGAGATTCGCATGGTCAACATCGCGGAGAATTTCGTGCTTGTGGAGTCGAACTCCCCTGTTGCAACGATCCCAGGTGAGAAATATCTGGTGATCCAGAACGGTATCGAAACCGGTGCTGTCCGAATGTCCTCGCTTCGCAATCCTCCCTTTCTTATTGCCGACATCGTTTCCGGAGATCCCTCCCCGGGCGACAAAATCTACCTCCCCCAGCCTTCCGTTTCAGTACCAGCCACCGAAACCCGCCCCGCGCCGAAGCCTGGCTTGTTCCAAAAGTGGCTTCGTGAAATTCTTCCCTCCTCCAAAAGCAAGGAGTAGTCTCCGTCCGAATTCATCATGACTCGTCGTTTGCCTTTCCTCGCCACGCTTTTCTGCTCGGCCTCTCTCCTGTTCGCGCAAGACCCCTCGCCCACTCCGGCCTTTCAAGACCTGCCAACTCCTCCTCCGCTCCCTCCATTCACTCCGCTGCCATTGCCAGCCTCTGCGCCTGCGACTCCGTCGGCCAGCCCAGCAGCGACTCCTCTTCCCGACGGCACGCTGCCACTTCCGCTCCCGCCGGTGCCCACCCCTCCCCCGTTGCCGGATGCTCAGCAAATCTCCAGCGATCTTTCCGCGCCGCTTCCGCCGCAGCAGGCCGAACCTCTCGCTCCGGGTGCGGAGACCCAAACCCTCAAATCCAGCGGACGCGTAGCCATGACGAAGGAAATGGCGACGACCAATTTCTACAAAGCCCTGGATCAGTTGATCGCAAAGCAACACAACCCCAAGGTTCGTGATCTTACGATCCAAGAGGCAATAACCACCGCGATCCAAAAAAATCCCGACATCCTCGGGGCGGTTCAGGAATTGAACACCACCTCTGGGCGATTCATCAGTGTCCGCTCGCGCATTATTCCTCAAGTCACGGTCAAATCCGACTACGGCTACACGAGCAACGAATTGCAAACCGTCCAAGACCTCGGCGCGCCGAATGTCAACGACGAGCAATGGGGCGTGAATATCGAATTCTCCCAACTCATCTACGACGGCGGCGCGGTGGTTTCCGGGATGCGTGCCGCGATTTCCGACGAGGTCGCATCCTACTACCGCCTGCGCGGGGTAATCGACCGTGTGATTTTCGAGGTGAAAACGAATTTCCACGAAATTGTTCTCAACCGCGCACTCATTATCGCGAACCAGCAATCCGTGGATCTCCTCGCCGAGCAACTCAAGGACCAGCAGAACCGGTACGAAGCCGGCACTGTCCCTCGCTTCAATGTTCTCCAAGCTGAGGTCGCCCTTGCAAATGCCAAGCCCCCGCTCATTCAGGCGGAAAACAACTACCGCGTTTCCATGTATCGCCTCGTCCGTTTGCTTGGCATCGACTACCCGCCCGGCTTCCCCTCCGAGGTTCCTTTCAATGTCGTCGGCAAACTCGACTACAACCCTCGCGACTTCCAACCCGACGAATCGATCCGCAGCGCCGTGACTCGCAATCCGGAACTCAAGGCCCAGCGCCAACTCATCCTTGGCGAAGCGGCGCGGGTGAATCAGCAATTTGCTGGCTACCTGCCTCAGATCAATGCCAAAGCGGTTCAAACCAACCAGAGCGACATGCTCACCTCGAATCTGATGAACATGGTCAACGGCTGGTTTTTTGGAGTCACGGGATCGTGGGCTGTTTGGGATGGGTTTCTCACCTACGGCAACATGAAAACCGCCAAAGCCCGCCTCGATCAGGCAAAGATCAATTACGACAATGGCGTGCGTGAGGTCATCCTGCAGGTCCAGCAGGCGATCTCCAAAATTCTCGAAGCCAAGGAAACCGTGGATAGCCAGGAAGCCAGTGTGGTTCAGGGCGTGGAGGCCCTCCGGCTTGCGCAAGAACGACTCGACGCCGGCGCCGGCACACAGCTCGATGTGTTGAACCAACAAACCTCGCTCCTCCAATCCCAGACCTTCCTGCTGCAGGCCTACTACAGCTACATCACTGGCTTGGCGGAATACGACCGCGCCCTTTCGCTCGACACCAAATTCCAGGATATCTTCGACGATCCGCTCACGAAGCCGCAGGCGCGCCGCTTTTTCAAGATCAACGACCCCGACCGCCCGCAACCGAAACTTCCGCGCGCCTACCGCAAAAAAGATCCCTTGGTTCCCATTCTGGAACCCGCCCCGAGTCCCGCGCCCAAGCCTGCCAAGACCACCCAAGCGAAGGGAAGCTAATGTCCCTTCCCGCGCCGGAAGCGCCTTGGGAGAATTTCCCCGCGCTGGACGCGTTGCGGCCAATTCGTGCCCGATTTTTTCAGCGCGTTCCCGGCTTGGATGTCGCAACGGATCGGGAGACCGCGATGTCGCGTCTTGCTGGCATCCATCGCACGAGCCTAGATCGTTGCGGCTTTGCGGGCATGCCGCTGGCGAGTGCAGTCCAAGTCCACGGCAACTCCGTGGCGGTGGTGACCTCCCGCGATTTCTTCCCTGTTCAGGGCTGCGACGCTCTCGTCACGAGCGAGCGAGGCCTTTGCCTCGGGATTTATGTCGCCGACTGCGCCGCCGTTTTCATCGCCGACAAACGCGGACGAGGAATTGCACTTGCACACTCGGGCCGCAAAGGCACGGAACTTGGAATTGTTTCCCGAACCATCAAGGCACTTCTCCAACACATCGAGGCGCAGCCTCACGATCTCGTGGTGCAAATTTCCCCGTGCATCCGCCCGCCGAATTACGAGGTGGATTTTGCGGCGCAGATTCGCAGACAGGCGGCCGTGGCCGGAGTCGCTGAAATCCACGACGACCTCCACTGCACCGCATCGAACCTTTCCGCCTACTACTCCTATCGGATGGAAAAAGGCAGAACAGGCCGACTGCTCGCCGCCATCGCCTTGGTCTGATGCTGCGCCAAGAATCCTGCTTGATCTCGATCAATATTTACGCGAGATTAATTGTCCCTTTTGCGGGGTCTTAGCTCAGTTGGTAGAGCGCCTCAATGGCATTGAGGAGGTCAGGGGTTCGAATCCCCTAGGCTCCACCACCTTTTTGTTTCAGATCGAAACAGGTTCCGCGACGAGATCGTAGGTTTGTGAGCCGAGGACTTTCACATCCACAAAACTGCCGGGCTCGGCGGGGCGGGTCAAAATCACGCGGCAATCCACCTCGGGCGCGTCGTGTTCCGTGCGGGCGGCGTTTGGCGTTTCCACCAAGACACGCAGCGTGCGACCGGTTTGGGACTCGGCCATTTCGCGGGCGATCTTTTGCTGGAGGGCCATGGCCTGGCGGTGACGGCGGTTTTTCACGCGGGCCGGCACTTGGTTTTCCATCTTCGCGGCGCGGGAACCTTCCTCCTGCGAGTAATTGAAGACTCCAAGGCGCTCGAAGCGGGTTGCCTCGATGAAGGCGAGGAGGCTTTCGAAATGCTGCTCGGTCTCGCCCGGAAAGCCGACGATGAAAGTGGTGCGAAGGCCGATGCCTGGAATGCCCGTGCGGATGCGGTGGATGAGATTCTCGATGTGCTCGCGCGAGGTTTCGCGGCGCATGAGTTGCAGCATCTCGCCGTGGATGTGCTGCAGGGGCATATCCACATATTTCACAACGCGAGGATTTCGAGCGATCGCGGCGATGAGTTCGTCGCTCCAGTGCGCGGGATGCGTGTAGAGGAGACGAACCCAGAACTCCCCGCCAATCTCGGCAATCTCATCGAGGAGGTGGACGAGCGAGGTGCCGCGTCCGGAGTCCACCGGTTGGCGTGGTCCGGCTTTTTCGCTCCAGAAGTCCATGCCGTAGTAAGTCGTGTCCTGGCTGATGAGGTTGATTTCCTTCACGCCCTCGGCGACGAGGCAGCGGATTTCGCGGACGACGGAATCCATCGGCCGGCTGCGATGGCGGCCGCGCATTTGGGGGATCACACAAAAACTGCACGGGTGGTTGCAGCCCTCAGCGATCTTCACATAAGCACTGTGGGAGGGAGTGAGGCGAAAGCGGGGCGTCGAAAAATCCGGAATGTAGCGGGATTTGGGTGTGACGAGGTTCATCACGCCGGGGGATTTTTCTTCAAGAACGCGGCGGAAAATCGCTCCTGCTTCGGCGACTTGATCGAGCCCGATGAAGGCATCCACCTCGGGGAGTTCGTTCACCAGATCACCCGAGTAGCGCTGGGAGAGGCAGCCGCTCACAACGATGCGTGCATCGGGTCGGAGTTCGTTGCGCTGGCGATTGGCTTCCAGAATGGCATCGATCGATTCCTGTTTCGCCGAGTCAATGAAGCCGCAGGTGTTCACCACCAGAATGTCCGCCTCGGCGGGGTTGTTTGTGATTTCGAAACCCTCGGACTTAGCGGAACCTAGCATTAACTCGGCATCGACAAGATTTTTGGCGCAGCCGAGGCTGATCATGCCGACGCGCGGCGCTTGCGAGGGAAGCGATGTCCCCAGGGTCTTGCTCATTCGTTTCGCTTTTGTCGGGGGGCGGGTTGAAAAGGCGGGAGAGAAGTAAGCGGCGTCGGCGAGGCCACTGGCTTGGGGGAGCTTTTCGGCACTGGAGTGGAAGTCGGCGAGGCGGCTGGAGTAAGTGGCGGTTGAATCCGAATGGCATCCGAGGTTTGGGCCTTTACGGGCATTTCGACTGGTCTTGGCTCGGGTTCGGGAGTTGGCGACGATTCGACATTCGGGGACGGTGTTGGCAAAGGCTCCAGAACCTGCACAGGCTCGGGGGTGGACTCCTGCATAGGCGTGGCAGTCTGAACCCGCTCGATTTTTTTCCATCCCCGCCAAATGTAGATTCCGGCCGCGATGAGGATCAACGCGGCGACCAACGCACCCACCGCGTAAAGCAGGCGGCGGATCGATTTGAACTGCTCGCCCTGCAGGAAGCCGGGCTTGGTGAGCATGACATCAAGGTAGTTGTAATTAGCCGAGCCAAGCCCTGTCACGCCGGGGAGGTATTCGCGGATGTCCTCGATCGGGACACCGAGGTAGTTCGCGTAATCCGTCAGAAACAGCCGCGCGTAGGTCGGGTGGGAGAAACTCGAAAAATCATCACATTCGATCGCGCGCAAGCGGGCAACCGGAATGCGGGTTTCCTTTGCAGCCTTCTCAATCGGAATACCGACCTTCTGCCGCCGAGCCGCAAGGCGTGCCCCGATAAAAAAATCCCCTCCGTCGTGGTGCTGTTTATCTCTCAAAACACACCCTCCTCATTCAGGTCCACCAAGATTTCACGATCCTTGGCGCCGTCTTTCGGTCCGACGATTCCGCGCATTTCCAAAATATCCATCACTCGGGCGGCCCGTGTATAGCCCAATTTCAATCGACGCTGGAGCATGGAGGTCGAGGCCCTGTTTTCTTGGCGGATGATCTCGAGGCATTTTGTGCAAAGCTCCTCGTCCTCATCGCTCACTTCCTCCTCGGGCAGAGCGGTGCTATTAAGCTTCTCGTGGATTCCGGCATCGAACTTGGGTTCGGCTTGTTTGGAAACAAAATCGACGATGCGGTGAATCTCCTCCTCGGTGACCAAAACGCCCTGCGCGCGGGTGTATTTCGAGGTGCCCGGCGGGAGGTACAGCATGTCACCCTGGCCTAGCAGTTTCTCGGCACCGTTCTCATCAAGAATAACGCGGCTATCGATTTTCGAGGCGACTTGGAACGCAATGCGGCTCGGGATGTTTGCCTTGATAATGCCGGTGACGACATCCGCGCGGGGCGTTTGGGTGGCCACGATCATGTGGATGCCGGCGGCGCGGGCCATCTGGGTGATTCGAGCAATCGCGCTTTCCACATCCGCCGGCGCGGTCTGCATGAGGTCCGCCAACTCGTCCACAATCACCACGATGAATGGCATCCGGTCGGGAATAATCAGATCGCCATCGCGGGGCACGCGCACCGGGGTAGGCACAGGCTCTTCGTCCAATTCCTCCTCTGCTTCGGCTTCCGGTTCTGGCTCGGGCGTTTCTTCTTCGTTTGGAGTTTCCTCATCGCTTTTCGCTTCGGCTTCCGCATCGAGTTCGGCTTGGGATTTCGGCAGCGGGCGCTCGTTGAATCCTGAAATGTTTTTTACTTTGCACTTCGCAAAGATTTTGTAGCGGCGCTCCATCTCGTCGATCACCCAGCGCAAGGCGAGGAGCACCTTTTTCGGATCGGTGACGACCGGCGTCACGAGGTGTGGGAGGGTGTTGTAGATCTGCATTTCCACGACCTTGGGGTCGATCATGATGAAGCGCAGTTGCTCGGGCGCATAACGGAAGAGGAGGCTCGCGATGATGGAGTTGATGCAAACGCTCTTGCCGCTGCCGGTGGTTCCCGCGACGAGGAGGTGGGGCATTTTGGCGAGGTCACCGATGATGGTGTTTCCGTAAACATCCATGCCGAGCGCGAGCGGGAGCTTGGCGCTGGATTCGCGCCAGGCGTCCTTCTCGAAGAGTTCGCGCAGGGTGACTTTCACCTTCTTCGAGTTGGCGATTTCAATGCCCACGGTGTCCTTGCCGGGAATCGGCGCGAGAATGTTGATGCGCTCGGCTCGTGTGGCGCGGGCGATGTCGCGCTCGAGCGAAACGATCTTGTCCACGCGCACACCCACATCGGGATAAACCTCGTAGCGCGTGATGGTGGGGCCTTTGGTGATCGTGCCTGGGGTCGCCTTGATGCCGAACTGCGCCAGCGTGTCGATGATCAGATGCTGGTTGTTTTTCAACTCCTCGCGGTCGAGAGGTTGACGGTCATTTGCATCGGCGGCGTCCAGCAACTCCGGCCCGGGCATTTTATAATTCTCGAGGTGGACATTGAGAAGCCCGGGAGGGAAGGAATCCTTCGCGGGCTTGGCGGCTTGGAGTTCCGAGAGCTTGGGTTTCTTGGCCAGCGGCGAGGGCGCGGTGGCATCGATGATCTCCGGCTCGGGAAGTTCGAGTTCCTCCTGCACGGCGGCGACAGGCTCGGTCTCGGGAATTTCGATGCCCTGTTTCTTGAGCGTGCGGGTGAGTTTTTCGGCTCTTTTCTTAAGGGCTTTTCGCTCCTCCTCCATTCGGTGTTCCTCATCGAGCGCAGCCAAGCGGGCGGCGCGGCGGGCTTCCCGCCAAGCAAGAAAGGATTTCCAAGCCCGCACAGAATCACGCAGCGGGTGCGAGGAAATCGCAAACATCAGACTGGCGACATACAGGCCGAGCATGAGCAAAACGGATGTCGTCCCTAACACGCTATACACCGCCTTCTTGCCGATCCACAGGCCGAGAAAACCACCCGGCCCCTCGATGCGGAGTTCCCGTTTCCAATCCTGCAGGAACCACGGCTGGATCTCGATCAGGCACGCTCCGAGCAGCACCATCAAAAGCCCCCACCCCGCTTTGTCGCGCAGGCGGTAGTCAGGCACGAACCACTTCGCGAGCCCGTAGCCGACGCAGGTCATCGCCATCAGGTAGGCCGAGGCACCCAGAAAAAACAGCGAATAACCCGCGAGCAGCGCGCCAAGCGGTCCGCCGAGGTTCGTTGGCGCGGCGGGGGAGTGGCTGAAGGTGCTGATAATCGGAGCCCAGGCGGGCACGCTTTTCGGGCTATAGCTCGCGAGCGAGAAGAAAAGATAAAGCCCGAGAAAAACCAGCCCGAGCCCGGCAAGGAACGACAGGGAGTTTGGGGCGGTCTTGGCGCGTTTAGGCATTAAGCGGGGAATGATGGCCGAGGCGGCGGAGGCGGCTCAAGAGCGGGGTTCCCATTCAGATTCCGCGCAGGCCGGTGAGCAGGAGTTCCGCGTTGGATTTGGTGTGCTGAAGATTCGAGACAAGGATCTCCATGGCCTCGGCGGCCGGCAATTCGGAGAGCTGTCGGCGCAAATCAACGATCCGCTCGTATTCATCGGGGTGCAGGAGGAGTTCCTCACGGCGCGTGCCGGTTTTTAATATCTGGATGGCGGGAAACACACGCATCTCGGCAATTGTGCGGTCGAGGTGGATCTCCATGTTCCCCGTGCCTTTGAACTCCTCGAAAATCAGATCGTCCATGCGGCTGTGGGTCTCGATGAGTGCGGTGCCCAGAATCGTGAGACTGCCACCCTCCTCTGTGTTGCGCGCGGATCCGAAAAACTTGCGTGGCTTGGCGAGTGCCTTGGCATCCACTCCGCCGCTCATCGTGCGCCCCTTGCCGGGCTGGAGATTGTTGTAAGCCCGAGCCATGCGGGTGATGGAATCGAGAAGGATAATCACATCGAGACCGAGCTCCACCAAGCGCTGCGCGCGCAGGGCGACGCTCTCGCAGATTTGCACATGGCGCTGCACGGGCTCGTCGAATGTGGAGGCGTAAATCTCGCAATCCAGCGCGCGGCGCATGTCGGTGACCTCCTCGGGGCGCTCGTCCACCAGAAGCAACATTAGCGCGGCCTTCGGGTGGTTTTTGCGGATGTTGCGGGCGAGGGTTTGAAGAAGGATCGTTTTGCCAGCGCGGGGCGGGGCGGCGATGAGACCGCGCTGCCCCATACCGATTGGCGCGAGTAAATCGACCGCCCGGGCGGCGACCTCGGGGTCGGCCGGAGTTTCCAAAAATACACGGCGGTTCGGAAAAAGCGGGGTGAGTTTGTCGAACTCAACCGGAGATTTCCAATCAGCCGCCGGGATGCCCTCGATTGAGAGGATTTCCTCGGCCACAAGTCCCTGCTCGCGGTCGCGCGGGAGGCGCAGCCTGGCATCGACCATCACTCCGGGCTGGAGGGAGAGTTTTTTGATGAGCGCGTAGGGCACAAAGACATCGTCCGGGCCCGGGCGCAGGTCGTAGGCGGTCCATCGCAGGTTCCAAAAATCCTGCGAGCGTTCCAGCAACCCTGTACCGGTCACGCGCCCACCGGCATGCAGGCGCTGACGGGCTTGATCGAGCACAAGATGGCGGCGCGTGCAATCGGTGCGAATGCGCAGGCCCGCTTCTTCGTTCAAGCGGATCAACTCCCGTAGCGGGAGCTTTTGAATCGAATCGAGCACGAGAGGCGGCGGAGCCTGTGCGGGCTCGGTTTCGGAGGTCAAGGCAGGATCAACCACAGTGGACATCGGACGGGTCAGTTGGCGTCACTCCCTGTCGCAACGCCGGAAAAATCAGCTCCGGGGGATCGATAATCCGGATCAATGATTCTTCGGCGGAAAATACGAGGGCGCGTTCGGGTCGGCAGCTTCGCTGTGCTGGGCGGCTTGTTGCGCCTGCGCCTGCTTCTCCTTCATTTTCTCGGCGTAGCCAGGAACTGTTTCAGAAGCGGGGTGCCGCTCGCATCCGGTGTGGAGGGCGAGGGCTGCGACAGCGGCGAGGAGGTTGGCGGCTTGGAGTTTCATGGTTCGATGAGTTCGAGAGAAGCGGATTGGTTGCGTTTGCGAGCGGAGGCGCTCAGCAGCGAGCGGATGGCTCGGATCGTGTGGCCTCCCTTGCCGACGATTTTCGGAATGTCGGAGGGATTCGCCTCGACATGGAATACGGTACGCCCGGGAGTCTCAGTCTTTTGAATGACGATCTGACCCGGAAATTCCGCCAATGATCCGATCACATAGCGCAGGAATTCCTCCATGGCGCGCGCTGAAAAAAATTAGGCGGCGAGTTTTTTGCGAGCCTTGGTGATGATGCTGCCCACAGTCTGGCTGGGACGGGCACCATTTTTCACCCAATGATCGGCACGCTCGAGCTCGATCGAGAAATTTTCGCCCTCTTTCTTGGGGTCGTATTTTCCGATGATCTCGATGAATTTGCCATCGCGCGGGCTGCGCTGGTCGGCCACAACGATGCTGTAGTAGGGGCTGTTTTTTGCGCCTTCGCGGCGGAGTCGGATTGCAACTGCCATAGTCTTTTTTGGTTTTGGAAAACCTCTTCGGTCTGGTTCTATCTGGTTTTTGTGAGGGAGGCGGACAGGCTCACATTCGAAAGCCCGTACCAGCCTTGGCCATAAGTTTTTTCATGGCCCCCATATTTTTCATCATCTTGCGCATCTGGGTGAAACGCAAAATGAGGTTGTTCACCTCGCCGACATGAACGCCACTGCCACGGGCGATCCGTTGGCGGCGGCGGGCGTTCAGAATATCCGGACGCGCGCGCTCCTGCGGAGTCATGGAGAGAATAATCGCCTCCACCCGTTTCAGTTGCTTTTCGTCAACCGAGGAATCTTTGAGCTTATCCATTCCGGGGATCATGCCAAGGATATTTTCGAGCGGACCCATCTTCTTGATCATCTTGAACTGCTGCAAAAAGTCGTTCAGGTCGAAACTCGCCGTCCGGAGCTTTTCTTCCATGCGCCGGGCCTCTTCCTCGGAGATCGCCTCGGCGGCCTTTTCGACCAGGCTCACCACATCGCCCATGCCAAGGATGCGGCCCGCCAATCGGTCGGGATGGAATGCCTCGAACTGGTCGATTTTCTCGCCGACGCCGATGAATTTGATCGGGCAACCGGTCACGGAGCGCAACGAAAGCGCCGCACCGCCCCGGGCGTCGCCATCTAGTTTGGTCAAAACCAACCCGGTCAAACCGAGCGCGCCGTGGAATTTCTCGGCCACATTCACCGCCTGCTGGCCAGTGGCGGCGTCAGCCACAAGGAGGATTTCCTTCGGCTGGAGAAAATCCCGCAGTTGCTTGAGCTCATCGATCAACGGCTCGTCGATCTCTTGCCGGCCGGCGGTGTCATAGATCTGAACATCGCCGCCGGTTTTCGCGCACCACTCCTCCGCGCGCTTCGCCACGGCCATAACATCGGTCTCGCCGGGTTCGGGTCGAAAAACCGGCACACCAATCTGGTCGGCGAGCACCGCAAGTTGGTCGATCGCGGCGGGGCGCATCAGATCGCAAGCCACCAGCATGGGCGAGCGACCTTGGGATTTCAGGAGCCGTGCCAACTTCGCCGACGAGGTCGTTTTTCCCGCGCCGTTGAGGCCGACCACAAGGATGCGGCCGGGCTTGGAAAGATCGATCGGGGCGGAGTCCCCTCCAAGCAGGGCGCACAGCTCCTCGTGGAAAATTTTAACGATCTGCTGCCCCGGGGTCACGCTGCGAAGCACCGCCTCGCCGAGGGCTTTTTCCCGCACCCGTGCGATGAAATCCTTCGCAACTTGGAAATTCACATCGGCGTCGAGGAGCGCCAGACGCACCTCGCGCAGGGCATCGGCGATATTCGACTCCGAGATTTTCCCCTGCCCGCGCAGGTTTTTGAAAACATCCTGAAGCTTGTCGGAAAGTCTGCCAAACATGGGCCGGAAATCTACGCACGCCTCATCGGAAGGGAATCCCTGATTTGCGGCAAGTGCGGCCCGGCTCCGCCACCGGGAGCTTTTTCAGAAATTTTCCGGGATTGCATTGGAAACCGCCCCAGCACTGCGGCAGCACACTCGCACCTCCCGCCCCCGTTGAACCACAGAGACCGGCTTGTGCGAGGCATCCCATTCCTCGTCCGAAACATTGCAGGTTTTGAGAGGGCAAGGCTGCACCTTCCCGGCGGAGGCTCCGTCGGCGATCGACAGCAGAAAAATGGCAACGAGATTTTTCATGGTGCTCCTGGTTTTCAAAAAAACCCGACACCCGTGCAAAGGAGGAAACAGTGGAAATGCCGGGACGATCCGCTAGCATTTCAAAGATGCATCGTCTGGGGGCATGGTTCCGCCGTTCGAATGGTGCCGTGGTTGTCGCGGCCGGCATGGGGGCTATGTTTTTTGATTCCCCTGCGGAAGGCTCGCAGGCCGACTGGATGCGCCCCGAGGAGTTTTGCTATCCCGAAGCTCTCGAGCTTAGCCCGCAAGCCGAGAAGACCGCAGCGGCTCACGCGCTTTATCTCCACTCGCTCATTCTTGAGGAGGAGCAAGGCCCCGATGCCGCGCTCGCCACCAAGCGCCGCGTGCTTATTTTGGATCCCGCTTTTACCGAACTTGCCGTGGATGTGGCCCAGCACCACCTCCATCGCGGAGAGACCCCCGAGGCGATCTCGCTTCTGAAGGACGCCAAAAAAGCGGCTCCCAAAGACCCCACCCCGTCGCTGGCGCTGGCGAGCGTCTATCTGCGCCACTTGCAAAAACCCC
>JBIPMC010000432.1:0-4011 GCA_044369345.1 Terrimicrobiaceae bacterium | reverse complement strand
ACCATCGTTCGATGCAACCGTGACCGCGCCGCAAACGGGGACCATGACCGCGCCGCAAACGGGCCCTCCATCGATGCCTCCGAAGAACCCGAACCGCCAGGTCGGCATGTATTACGAGACGTGGTTCGGTGCTCCACCAGCAAATATCTGGGGTCTGAATTGCAACTGGGGAACTCCGAAACTCGGAAAATATGTATCTGCAGATCCGAAGATTATCGATCAACACACGGAATGGATGGTGGACGCCGGCATCGATTTCGTGTGCATCGACTGGAGCAACAACTGTTTCTACATGCCAGACGGGAGCGTCCAACACAAACACATCGAGGACAGTACATACGCATTCGCAAAACGCCAGGCGCAGAGAAAACGCGAAGGAAAATCGTACGTCGAATACTGCGTGTTCATCGGCTCGTGCAAAGACGCCATCGATCCTTCGACGAACGGTCCTCCCGGATGCTCGCTGGTCCACGGTCCCAACGGGATGAAGAAAAAGGCCGATCAGATATACGATCAATACATTCGAGACCCGGACATCGGGCCTCTGTATTGGAACCTCGATGGAAAACCTTTTCTTGCATCGTTCGTTTTGTTTTGCGAAGAGGAAGCGAAAACGTGGTCGCATCCCAAATTTACGTATCGACCGATGATCGCCGATATCAAGGAACGATACGCGAAATCAATATTTTGGTCGTGGATCGAGAATCGTTTCGAGCAGGGGTACACGGTCGGGCCAGACGGAAAAGTCGAGTGCGTCACGGTCAACCCCATGCTCCGCGGCACGTGGCCGCCCGACGAAACCCCGAATCCGGGACCGGGAAAGATGCAGAGCGTCGGACGAAAAAACGGCGCGACTTTTCGGCGCATGTGGGACCACGCCATCTCGCTCAACCCTCGAATCGTCATGGTGGGACATTGGAATCAATGGGTTGGATGTCCGGAAAAGGGCCCGAGTTTAGGAAATGAAAATTGGGATCAGGAATACAGCACGGACATCGAGCCCATGCAGGGCGGACACGGCGATCTGTATCTCGATATCCTCAAGGAACAGGTCGTGAGGTATAAGAAATAAAATAAAAAATAACGTCAGTGCATATATATGAAGGGCAGTGTCGTGCCTCTGATCCTCGTGATCTTCGTCGCGTGTCTGATGAGCAGCAGCGCCGCCGCCGTCATGATTTACTTTTCGTGGGACGACGTCTCACGGTTCCTCGGTCTTTCGAAGTCGCCGGCGCCCGTTTCCGCATCTCCGCCACCATCGTTCGATGCAACCGTGACCGCGCCGCAAACGGGGACCATGACCGCGCCGCAAACGGGGACCATGACCGCGCCGCAAACGGGGACCATAACCGCGCCGCAAACGGGGACCATGACCGCGCCGCAAACGGGCAACGAGACAAACATCATATACGCGGGAAAGAGCCCGACCGATAATCCCAGCGTGGTCGGCGCCACCGATATCACCCAGGTCGTTCAGTGGCCGCAGCCATGGCCGAGTTCTCCATCGGAACCGAGCATTCCAAGAACGCGGGGTATGCCAGTGAATCGTCGCAGACCCATGATCATCATGAACATGTGCAACATGCAAGATGCCGCCGAGAATCCCGATCAGTGGACCTCCGTCCGCCGACGCCTGGACGGTCTGTGGGTCAACGGATACGGAACGCCCGATTGGCCGAATATCGTCAAATCGGTGACCAATAAAAACCTTCATTTCGAAGTTCTCACGTACAACATCCCCCCGAGACACGATTTTCTCGGCATCAGTCTTTTCCAGGTCAAGGACATCCCGGGCGTCAGGGTGGCGCACGCGACCTGGTACCACGGCGACGAGATCAAAGGAATAAAAACGTGGAACAAGGAAACGACGCAGCGAGCCGTCAGGACGCTCAATCCCTTGGTGTCCCCGAACGTCACGGTCATCACAGGAGGACACGAATGGAGCACGGCAAGGAAAGGCGCCACCGATTCCGCCGAGTATCAGATCATGAGCGACCCTGGATGCATGGGAACGACCCTCGAGTACCCGTGGGCGTGCGCCATATCGTGCAACACCAATGAAATGCCGCGCATGATCGAGTTCTGCAGGAACAATAACAAGGTGAGCATTCTCCTGTGTCACATCGACTTGGCGCCGGGCCGATCGTACCTCCAGGACGCCAAAGCCGCGTGCGAACACTGGAAGAGAAACGGGAACGCGTTTCCCGACTACATCGTCCTCTCGAATTACGGCGGACCTCCCCTCTTGAAAGGAATTCCGGAGGGATCGGGATCCGAGTATCCAGAGACCATGACGGGTGTTGCCAGATGGCTCCTAGATTATTATAATGTTTAATAATAATGTCTCTTCAAAAACCAGCACTCATTCTCTTTCACGCGACGTGGTGCCCGCACTGCCGCGCCGTCTACCCAGCGTTCAATAGGGCCGCCAAGACCGTCGGCGGCGGCGAAATCTCCGTGTACCGCATCGACATCGACGATGACGCCGAGGGCATGGCCAAGAAATTCGGCGTGACATCGTTCCCCACGATCGTGTTCGTGAATGCGCGCGGACGAAAGACGGTCTACGCGGGCGATCGATCGTCGCAGGACATTGCGCGATTCGCGCGATCGCTTACATGAAGGTGCACTCGACGTTGCCGACCACGCTGCTGGCGCTGATGTTGCCGAGAAGACTCCCGTCGCCGACGAACGATCCCGTCGCCGATACGTTTCCGACCATGCGCGCGTCCCCGCGCACGGTCGCGAGATTCCGAAGAATCGGATCGCATATTTCCTGCGTCAGGCCCGTCGTCCAGATGCCGTGACGCCAGCCCTCGCTGCCGACGTAGAGCGCCTCGGGCATCGGCCGCGCGTGCGCCGAGACCGCCGAGGCCGTCGTCGTCCCGTCGACGACGATGGCGATGTCGGTCCCACGGCGCATGAAGATCTCGATGTCGTGCCACGCGTCGGTCGATATCACGGTTCCCGCGCCGACCGAGTCCACGTCGACGTGGAGCGTCACGGCGCCTCCGCCCGACACGGACAAATGGGCCGATCCGATCGCCGACAGATAAAAGAGGGGCACGTCATAATCGACGATCGTCGAAAACGCGGATTCGACGTATATTTTTCCGAAGAGTCGGAACGAGCCGGGAAGAGGCGGGACGCCGAGACGGTGCGAGTATTCGACCGCCGATTCGGGATCGCTGACGTAGTTGCCGCCGACGATGGGGGCCATGTTGGTCGGCATCGATAGCGAGACCGCCGAGCGCCCGCCGACGGTATCGAGTTCGATTGTCGCGTTCGCGTACTGCGCGATGGTCTTGAACACGGTCGGGGCCGAGAGACCGTATGTCGCGTTCGGCGTCAGCGCGAAGACCGCGACGTTGGCGTCGGCGCTCGCGTGAGGATCGACGTTGACGACTTCGGCCGCGACGGCTGCGTTGGCGTTGCCGAGACCTCCGGCGCCGAGATCGAAGGACCCGACGCACGCGACGTACGACTGCGTCGGGGGCGGCAGGACGGAAATCTCGCCGACGACGCCGCCGACGACGGACGCGATCGGGATATCTCCGAGGGCCGGTGCGGTCACCGTCAATCGTCGAATTTCCGTGTGTGGCGCGCCGTTTGCGATCACGACCGGGGGCTCCCTGAATGCTGCGGCGTATCGAAGCGCGATATCGTCGAGCGTCGTCGGCGCGCCGCCTCGAACCGCGATCGCCGTCGCGTTCCCCGTCACGTCGAGCGATAGCGCGCTCGCGCTCGCGCGAACATTGGCGCCCCCAGACTTTGTGATGGTCAGCGCCGGCGCGCTCGTCGTTCCGACGACGCCGTCGATTTCGAGGTTCTCGCAATCGGTCGCGATCGCGAATCCCGCGACGTTGGCGAGGACCGACCGTTCCGCACTCGCGTTCCGCGTCGCGCCGGTCAGCGAGAGGACGTACGGGTCCGCGCAATTTTCGAATCGAGAATCGACGATCGACGGTCGAGCGTCGACGTTGGACGTCCACGCGTGCCCCCCCGCGACCG
>JBIPMC010000020.1:0-13128 GCA_044369345.1 Terrimicrobiaceae bacterium | reverse complement strand
CGCCATTCTTGGCCATGCTGCGGAGCCAGTGATCGAAGCCGTGCGCGAAGCGGCCAAGGCCGGGCTGAGTTTTGGAACTCCGAATCCTTTTGAGGTCGAAATGGCGGAAACGATCTGCCGTCTGGTTCCCTCTATTGAGAAAGTTCGCATGGTCAACAGCGGCACCGAGGCGACGATGAGCTGCATCCGCCTCGCACGGGGATTCACGGGCCGAAAAAAAATTATCAAGTTCGAGGGGTGCTATCACGGCCATGTCGATTCGCTGCTCGTGAAAGCCGGGAGTGGCGCGCTCACCCATGGACACCCCGATAGCGCAGGTGTGCCCGAAGATTTGGCGAAACTCACGGTCACGCTCCCCTTCAACGATCTGGCGGCCGTCGAGGCGGCCTTTGCGGCAAACTCCGGTGAAATCGCTGCCATCATTCTGGAACCGGTTCCAGCCAACGCAGGCTTGTATTTGCCCGAACCGGGATTTTTGGAAGGCCTGCGCACCCTCAGCACACGCGAGGGCGCAGTTCTGATCTTCGACGAGGTGATGACCGGATTTCGCCTCGCTCGCGGCGGGGCCCAAGAGATTTTCAAAATCACGCCCGACCTCACTGCGATGGGCAAAGTGATCGGCGGCGGACTGCCTGTGGGAGCTTTTGGCGGCCGCGCGGACATCATGGACCGCCTCTCGCCCGACGGCCCCGTTTATCAAGCCGGCACGCTCTCCGGAAATCCTCTGGCGATGGCCGCCGGCCTGGCCCAATTGAGCGAACTCGAGCGCATCGATGGCTGGGCTCATTTGGAAAAAACCGGCGCCACTTTTGAAGCCGCCACGCGAACGGCTTGTCAGAATCGGCCCCTTACTTTCCTGCGCATCGGTTCGATGTTTTGCCTGTATTTCCAAGAAGGCCCGGTGCGCAATCTCGCTGAAGCGATGGGCAGCGACCGCACACGGTTTGCGAGGTTTTTCCATGGCTGTCTCGAGGACGGAGTCTATTTCGCGCCGTCGCAATTCGAGGCCGGGTTCCTGAGCTCCGCCCATACACCGGCAGACATTGAAATCGTCGCATCCGTGGTGGAGAAACACCTCGCGCGTGTTTTTTGAGCTGCTCGCAAAACCAGTTGCCATGCGGCAGGGGTGCCCATAGCGTTTCGAGCATGTTCAAAAAACTCTGCCTCGCCGCCGTAGCTGCGATCGCTTTCACACACACAACCATGGCGCAAAATGCACTCGAAAAGGGCCGGGCTTTCCTGGCGGAAAATGCAACAAAACCCGGCATCAAGCAGACCGCCAGCGGCCTGCAATACCTCATCGAAAAACCCGGTGAGGGCACGGCTCCCAAAGCCTCGGACACCGTGAAGGTGAACTACCGCGGCACGCTGCTCAACGGCACGGAATTTGACAGCTCCTACAAGCGCAACGAACCGATTGAATTCCCGCTCAACGCCGTGATCCGGGGCTGGACCGAAGGCCTCCAACTCATCAAGCCTGGTGGCAAAATCCGTCTCTTCATTCCCTCGAATCTCGCCTATGGACCTCGCGGCGCAGGTGGACTCATCGGTCCCGACGAGACGCTCATTTTTGATGTCGAGCTTCTCGAGGTGAAGTAACCGCGCCTCCAGCGGATTCAACCACAATCGAAAAGGCGGGAGCCTTTGAGATCGACCAACACGTGTTGGCCCGAAGGGCGAGACGAGCTGGAGCGAGCGAGTCAAAGGACACAGTGAACACGGAGGGTGGCGCGTCCTTCCCTCTGTTGTAAAATATACCCGCTACCTCCCCTTCTTTGTCATGCGGGCGTGGTGGAAAAGATACTGCTGAACATAGCCCGCGTAAGGCCCCAAACGGCGGCGCGCGTAGGCGGCGAGTTGGGCCGGAGTCCCCTTACGGCCCTTCCGCATCGCCAAGAGAATCCGGTCAATCCAAGTATCGATCGGCACGGCATCAAGGCGTTCGTAGGCGAAAAGCAGAATGCAATTCGCCACCTTCACGCCAACGCCCGGTAGGGTTTGGAGAGTTTGGCGAAGTTTGGGTGTTGGAAGTTTGGCGATGGCCTCGAGATCAAGTTTCCCATCGGCGAACATTCTTGCCGTCTTCAAAAGATTCCCTGCCCTGTAACCCAAGCCGCATCCGCGCAGAGAGGATTCCGAGGCTTTCGCCAAAACCTCGAAGGCGGGATAGGCATGAATGTCGGAACCGACCACCGCGGTGCCAAAGCGCTCGCGAATGGCGAGCGACATCGCCCGGATGTGGCCGACTTGTTTCATCGAACTCGTGATGAAGGTGGCGGTGCATTCCCAGCGAGGTTGGCGGAGGATACGCATTCCCCGGCAGGCTGCGAGTGAGGCCAGACTCAGCGCTTCGTCAGGAAACTCGGCGTAAATTTCCTGCAGCGGATGGTCGAGGGCGAAATGGTGTGCGACCTTTTTCGCCGGACCGTGATGCAGGATGAGGTTTTGTTTTTTTTCTGAAACGACAACCGCTTCGTTACCGAGAAGTCCGCTCCAGAAACCGTCGGGGCAGCGGTTCCAGTGAAAAACCTGACCGCTGTAGAGCGTTTGATCCAAATCGATCGGGCCGCCGAGG
Organism: Terrimicrobiaceae bacterium; assembly: GCA_044369345.1. Taxonomy (GTDB): domain Bacteria; phylum Verrucomicrobiota; class Verrucomicrobiia; order Chthoniobacterales; family Terrimicrobiaceae; genus UBA967. The sequence continues at coordinate 10,553 of JBIPMC010000020.1, read as the reverse complement.
ACGACCTGGTCGCTCATTCGAGAATGGCCGGATCGCCGTAGAGCGTGGACCCCGAGGCGCGCGTGATTTTGACAGGAAAAACTTGGCCGATGTGTCGGGGCGCTCCTTCGAAAACGACGATCTTGTTGGTGCGCGTGCGTCCACTGAGGCGTTCGGCGTTGTGACGACTCGCGCCCTCGCAGAGGATTTCGACCTCCGCGCCGATGAGAGCGTTGAGTTTCATGGCCGAGTGGCGGTTCACCACTTCCAGCAACTCTTGATTCCGCGACTCCTTCAGTGCCTCGGAAATCTGATCGCCCATCGTGGCGGCAGTCGTGTTTTGGCGGGGCGAGTAGCGAAAGACGAAGGCGCTGTCGAAAGAGACCGCCTCGCACAAATCGCGGGTTTTTTGAAAATCCTCATCGGTCTCTCCCGGAAAGCCGACGATGATGTCGGTGGTAATCGCCATGCCGGGCCGGGCCGCGCGGATGCGCTCGGCGAGCTTTTGAAACTTCTCCGCTGTGTAGCCTCGCCGCATAATTTTTAAAATCCGATCCGAGCCGCTCTGGAGCGGGAGGTGGATGTGCTCGACCAACTTCGGCAGTCGGGTGAAGGCCTCGATCAAATCATCGCGGTAGCCAATCGGATGCGGCGAGGTGAAGCGCACGCGTTCGATGCCATCGACGGCGCAGACGGCCTCGAGAAGTTGCACAAATGGGCTTTTGCCATCCACCTTCGGGAACTCATGCCGTCCGTAAAGATTTACGATCTGGCCGAGGAGCGTGACCTCTTTGACCCCTCGCTCCGCGAGCGAACGAACCTCCGCCACAATCTCCGAAATCGGCCGACCGCGCTCGGAGCCGCGCGTCTGCGGCACGATGCAGAAGGCGCAATGCATGTTGCAACCCTGCATGATCGAAACAAACGCCGTCACCTGCCCTGCCTCGAGTTCCTGCTCGCGTATGGTGGATTGGGAACCAGGCTCCTCGTCGGTATCCACAATCGGGCGGCGCACATCGTCGATCAGCGCATGCATCCGGCTTTGGAGAAGGTCGTGAACATAATCCGCCACGCGGTGGAATTTTTGCGTGCCAACAACGAGATCGATGTGCGGCGAGGTTTTAAGAAGCGACTCCCCACGCGCCTGCGCCATGCAGCCGAGGTAGCCAAGCACGAGATGCGGCCGTTTTTCGCGGAGCTTGCGGAGCATGCCCATCTTGCCGATGGCCTTCTGCTCCGCCATGTCGCGCACGCTGCAGGTATTCAGCAAAATCACATCCGCGTCGCCTTCCGCATCGACCATCCGATAACCGCGCTCGACGAGCATTTTGGACACCTGATCGGAGTCGCGCTCGTTCATCTGGCAGCCGTAGGTCTTGATATACACGCCTAGCATTTTTTTTAAGTCCCGAAATGTGCGTCAGCGACCCGAATCGGGCAAGGAGAACTCTGGAGAAGAATTGTCAGAAAAGGCCGGGTTGGCCTCGGCCTTCGCCCCTGCGGGGCTGCGCATCACGCAGTCTATACCGCTTCGCGGCGCTCGAACTGCGTTCTCATCCCGCGCCCAAGGGTTTGGATCCGCTGCGCGGATTGGTGGCGGAAGGGGCGGGATTCGAACCCGCGGATCCTTTTGGGATCGTTCGATTTCGAGTCGAGTGCCTTAAACCGGACTCAGCCACCCTTCCTGATCGTTAGAAAACGAACTATTGGTATTTTTGACCCTTCGATTTCCATCAGCAAGCAAAAAGGCCGCGCTACTGCATCAGCACGCTTTCCTCTTTGGCTGGAGTGAAGGGAAGGATGCGGCTGGCGGTGGTGAGATTTTGCTCGAGAATGCGGACGATTTTTTCGGCGGCGTGGCCATCGCCGAAAACCCCGGAGCCGTTCGACATTTCGCTGTGTCGCTCGGGGTTAACCAAAAGCTCGTGAGCCTCACGGAGAATTTCCTGAACATCGGTGCCGACGAGCCGGAGTGTCCCGGCCTTGACACCCTCGGGGCGCTCGGTTTCGCGGCGGAGGACGAGGACGGGCTTACCGAGGGCGGTCGCTTCCTCCTGCACGCCGCCGGAGTCAGAGAGGACAAAATACGATTGCTGCAAGGCGGAGAGGAATTCCTCGTAGTTGAGAGGCTCGCAAAGCGTGACACCTTTTTGCTTCGAGAGAATCGGCTGGATCAACTCCCGGACGCCGGGGTTGGGGTGGAGCGGAAAGAGGAAGTGCGCCTCTGGGTGTGAGTCTGCGAGGTGCTTGATCGCGAGCGCGACGGAGCGCATGGGCAAGCCGAGGTTTTCGCGACGATGGCAGGTGACGAGGACGAGTTTGCGCTGACCGTTAAGGATGCTGGGGCGGATTTCGCGACAACGGAGATGGCTGGACATCCAATGCAAGGCGTCCACCACGGTGTTGCCGGTGACATAGATCGAACCACCGTCAATATTCTCGCGCCGGAGCAAATCGGCCGCGTAAGTCGTGGGTGCGAAATGCCATTGCGCGAGCCGCCCAAGAAGCGTCCGGTTCAACTCCTCGGGAAACGGCGAGTAGCGGTCGTGGGATCGCAAGCCCGCTTCGACATGCCCAACGGGGATTTTGTGGTAGAAGGCGGCCAGCCCCCCGATCAACGCCGAGGTGGTGTCGCCTTGCACGAGGACGGCCTCGACGGGATTGCTGGAAAAATGCTCGCCGAGCTGCGTGGAGAGGATCGCCGTGAGATCCCATAGTTTCTGGCGCGGACGCATCACATGTAGATCCACATCAGCGGCAATGCCGAAGTTGCTGAATATTTGATCAACCATCTCGCCGTGCTGAGAGGTCGAGATGGTGAATGGTCGGAGAAAATCAGAGGCGGAAAGCTCGCGAATCACGGGAGCGAGTTTGATCGCCTCCGGACGGGTTCCAACGATAACAGCTATGGTTCTTTTCATACGAATGGGTATTTCAAGGCGTGAGAAGTTCGAAGCGGATCGGCCAACCGTCGCAGCGTTCGAAAATCTCGCTCCGTTCGGAGTTCGAGAGCATGCCGCTCAAGCGTAGGACAACGCCGTCACCGTCGAGATGGTGCACAACCACACCGGCGCGGGCGCCGAATCCCGGCGCAAGCAAACCCTCGCAACCCGGTGCGCAGCGGTGATCGTTGTCGGCGGCGGCATCGACACCGCCGGATCGACGGAGGGCATTGAAAACTTGCTTGCGGTTCACGAGGCCGAGCTGAACGAGCATTCGATCGATCGGCGTATTGACAAGTCGGGCCGTTTTTTGAATGCGCTCCGTATTTTCCCTGGTAAGGATTCCCCCTCCTGTGAGTTCCTGCAAAAGAGCGGATTGGGGCAGGCGCAGAAGCTCGAATTTCCGCCAGGCTTTTTGGAAGCCTTTCGTTTGATCGGCGACCAAGGGGACATCGACTCCGAGGATCCTGCGAATCCGCGCTGCAATGGCGGGATGAACCGGCGACCGGACCCCGATGCTGCCATCCAGCATAGGGAGCAATCCGTGGAGTTCGCAAAAAAAGGGACCAAGGGCGCGAATGATCAAAATACTCGGAGCCGGATTTAAAAGACCCGAGCGCAACTCCCCGGGGGAAAGCGGAAATTCCCGAGAGTCCAAAATCCGGCGTGGGTAGAATCGGTTTCGAAGTTTCCTGATTTTTGCCGGCGCGGCTAAAACGGGTTCCACAGGGGTTCCCGCCGTTTCAACGACCCTGTGCAAATCGCGCTCGGAAGGCGGTTCGGCAAAAGCAAACACCGTGAATCCATTCGCCCGTCGCTGCAGAGGCATCGCTTCGTGGCGCAGGGCATTTTTCTCGGACCACCCGTCGAGAAGCGACAGATCGATGACCGGCGTATCGACATTGCCGATATCGAGACCGGAATGCCGCGCCCAGATATCGCAGAATTGCCCCTCGCTGATTAGCCCCATCTCAAGCAACGCGCGCGGTGCGGAGCGGTCGCGATTTTTCCCGAGAATATTCTCGAGGTCGTTACGCAGGACATAGCCCTCGTCAATCAGCAAATCCTCGACGGACCTCGTGAATTCGCCGAGTTCCGCGCTTCCGGGGAATATGTGTTTGGTTTTGGCCCAGGCGAGCGGTTGCTTCAGCAGGCGGTGTTTTGCATATACAAAGGTCGCCCAGAAAGTGGCGCCCATGTTGATGAAATTAGCCACCGGATAGCGCGGTATCGAGAATATCCCCTGCTTCCAGCCGTAGACATCGGAAACATGATAAACCTTTTGCCCGACCCGGTAGCAAAGCAGCGCGGTGTCCACCAAAACAAGCTTCCAGAGCAGACTGCCGGACTCGAAAAGCGGGGGCATGTAGACCGTATTCGCCAACGGTGATTGGCGGATTCCAAAATCCACTAGCATGTATCCCACGGCGCAATACCCGGCGGCGTTGATCGTGTGAACGAGCGGCGCGCGGCGGTCGCGCACGAGGGTGTATTGCGCGGCGAGGCCGCCCTTCCATCCGGCGTGTTCCCAGCTTTGAAAGGCTGTGCCGACGATCCAGCGCGCTTTTTGGCGAACGGCCTGCACAAATCGTCTCGGGAAATTCTCCCGCACCGCCACGCGCTCGGTGACTTTTTTTTGTGATACAACGCGACCCTTGGAATCCCGATTGATGACTTCGCGCTGCACAGGATTGTCGATGAATCCAGTCCGGAACCCCGCCGTCGTGAGATCCATGCCAACGAGGTAATCCTCCGCAAGACTGCCCTCGGGAAACGGCATCCCGCCATTTTGCTCCGCGAGAAAATCCAAAGACTTCCGGGAGAACGCAGTTCCCACGCCGGCTGAGGGAACGACGCCGCCTATCGCCTCGCGGGCATACATGTCTTTCACATGCAACTCGGCAAATTCATCGAGATACGAGTTTCCGACCCAATGGCGGAGCGGGGGAAGTTCCAGCGGGAAAACAGGAATCTGCCCCATGTCAAGAAGCTCGGGGACATAGTGGTTGTAAACTTTCAGCGTCAGCGGATGCAGGATGTCCTCGGCATCGTGCAGTGCGATGATCTCGTATTCGCGGCGTGCGGGAATTTCGCACGAGCACATGGACTGAAAAATGTAATTCAGGCAATCGGCCTTAGAGGTCGGCCCATTGTGTGGAACGACGGCTTTGTGGATACGCGGGGAGGTTTTTGCCAATTCATCCACGCAGCGGTTCGTCTCGGGGTCGTTGGCATAGACGCCGATGAAAAGATCGTAGTGCTCGTAAAGCAGGGTCTTCCGAGCGTAGTCCGCCATGCGGTTGACAATGCCTCCCTCATTCCAAGCCGGAATGAAAACAGCGATGAGTTTTTCCGGTTCGTTCCGGAGTTTATCGAGCGGCACGGGTGGGTCGCCACGCCTGCCGCGAAGACGGCGGAGGAATTGGAGATCGAAAAAAAGGTCGTCGATTCCGAAAATGAAAAAACCGACGGCGGCCGTGTAGGCCATCATGAGAAAGAGATTGTGAAGGAGTTCCATGGCGTTTTTACCAGCGAAGGGAAAGCGAGGCGGTGATCCGGAAATCGGAGTAGGCGGGCTCGATATCGCCCCGGGTGTCTCTGGTGTTGCGGCCCAGATACGCGCCGAGCACATACTCGACGCTGGTGGTGAAAATCGCTGCGCCGACGGGTGCCGTAACCAACCGCATCCCCGGTCCGCCCTCGATGTAGTTGTCGTAATAATTGCCCGTCGTATCCATCGTGAGGTTCTCGAGCGCGTAGGCATCGAATGCGGCCGCTTTGCCGAACTGCACGAGACGGAGTCCTTGGCGCGATTGACCGTAGGCGATGCCGTCCGTGAGCCTCGTGTAGTAGGCCGCGTCCACGCCGGCCTCGAGGAACCAATCGAGCCGGAACTTCACCGGCCCCCAGGCGTTCGGTTTCCAGTTCGCCACGGAGCGGGGAAGGACCGGAAGTCCCCCTGGCGTCGCAGCCTGGATGTCCACAAACGACCACTCTTTGCCCGGACCCCAGGCCCAGAAACCGTTCACGCCTGCGATGAGTTCCCAAAACCACTCACCGTGGTGTTGCTCGGTTCCGCGCAGATCTTTCTGGATTCCACCGAGTGCATAAATCGTGAACGACTGCGTGGCGAAGGGCCGGATTCTCGCGCCGGCGTGGAAGCCAGCGAGGTTTTCGTTGTAAATCGAGGAAAGCCCCTCCGAACCGCTGCCGTAGGGATCGGAGTCGAGGCTGAAATCCGCTTGGACAAACGGTTCGATCCATCGCGCGCCGGGCACATAGGCGCCTTGCCTCAGGCGGCCATTCGCCACACCGATGTTGTAGCGTTGGAGGTAGCTCGCGTAGAGATCGAGCTCGCCCCATGACCAGCGCTCGAGATTCAAAGCCGGCGCGAGGACATCGATCTCCAACGCGGCTTGGCGGCCCTCCGGCGTGTCTCCGTGCTCGTCGCGGAGTTCGCGCCAGATGTCGAAAGCCTCGGTCGTCCGCCCCTCTTTCATCAACATCGAGGCAAGCTGGAGCTTCGTTTCCTTGGCGGGATTTTCCAACTCCGCTACGCGATGCAAAACCTCGATCGCCTCATGCGTTTGATCCATCCGGGCAAGGATGGCCGCCTTTTCACGGAGAAGCGCAGGAGTTGCCTCGTTCCGTTTTTCGAGAATCGCAATTCCTGCGAGTGCCTTCCCTTCATTGCGCTCGGCGAGCAGATCATAGACCCTCTGCCGACGCTCCAGCAGCGCCTTGCGTTCGAGATATTCGGCTCGCGCCTTTAATTCGCCCGCGCTCGGCGGCTTGGCCTTTGCGGCCAATTCCTCGGCCTCGGCACGATCGAGCGCGGCCAGACTGGACGAGGCCATCGCCGCCATTTGCGGATCCCAAGATTGGGTCAAGCGCTCGAAAAGACTCCGCGCCTCGGCGTAGCGCCGACTGAAAACCAGCGCGGTCGCGAGCCGAAAGGAAATCCCCTCATTACCAGGCTCGGCGGCAACGGAGCGTTCAAGAATGGATGCCGCCTCCGAATGCCTCCCCTCGTTGGAGAGCATCGAGGCTTGGCCCACCAAATCCTCGGGTTGGGCTTGAATCGGGGCGATGGCCAAAAGGCAGGGAATAAGAAATCTCATGGTTTAGAAATGGGTTGAGGTGTGGGAACCGCTGCGACCGGATCGATCGCCGTCACCCCGCTGAAGCGGGCGGCATCGACGACATCGCGCATCGACTGGAACGGCATCCAAGCCGGGATCACGACGCCGGCCACGGAGCCACGGAACGCCACGATGTCGCGGACCTGTTTGCGAATATCGGTGAGCAAACCGCCGTCCACGCCGCCGCGCACATTCGCAGGCCACAACCACCCGCCACCCGGCAGACGCATCGGCGCGTGGATGAAAAACGGGCTGTTCGGCTCCCCGGGGATGCGTGCATAGGTCGGTCGGCCGATTTGAAGCGCGGAGGAATCCGGCTGATCCGGCTCCTCGATCCCGCTCGGCTTGATCGGATCGAACTTCGCGGCGTCCTTGAGCCCCTCCCCTCCCCGCAGGAAAATCCGGGCGCCGTGCGAACTGGCGTATTCGAGCGCGCCGAGGAATTCCTCCCTTGGCATCGCCTCCGTGCCCTCGGGCAGGTCGCGCATTTGGGTGGTGACAGCGAAGGGAATACGGTGGTGGGCGAAATAATCCGCCAACCGCCTCAGCGACTCCGCCGAGCAGGAGGGATTGAAATCCCGCACGATGAAAAGCAGAGCGGGCGGTGAGGTATTCGCTGGGCCGAAGACATCCAGCAGGACATCCGAAAAAACCATCGAGAGCGGCGGCGAGGATGGCAGGGCCGCAAAACCGATGCGGTTGCCCGAGCGCCAGCAGAGCGGCATCTCTTTTCCAGCAGGGCCGACTCTTGCGAGAACCTTCGAGGCATCCACCTCCACGGGGAAATAGGGATCCACCGAGGCGCTCCACTCCGAGCCGAGGTAAACGAGTTGTCCTTGCGCCAAAGCCTCGGACTTCACTCCCCGCGCCGCCGATCCACCGTTGGCGAGTTCCGCCGCCGCGCCGATAGCAACCATGTGTTTCGTGGTCTTTTGGAGATATTCGAGGCAGCCCGGTGACAATGCCGGAAAGCCACCGATGCCAGCCACCACGATCCGCTCCGCTTTTTCGAAGTCCGCCAAGGTCACCTCCTTCGCGGCCCGGCGATGGATACCAGATGCAAAGCGCTGGAGGAGAATCGCAATCGGCTCGATCTCGTTTTCCATCGAGAACGGCTTCGTGGCGAAATCATAGACGAGCAGCACCCCGCCCTCCCCCGGTTTTTCAGCAAGCGCGGTGCCGACCATCGCGAGAGCCAATAGGATCGCGGCGCTCCTCACTGCTCGTCACCCTCCTCTGTGCTTTGAATTTTGCGGCGGCGACGGACAATGAGTCTTTGGATCAAAAACATGGCCGCAAGAAAAACGAACGCGCCTGTGCCAATGCCTATGTTCGTGACCGTCGCGACCACGCCTGCCTCGGTTTTGGCGATTTCCTGGCCCTCCAAATCCTCGACATGCCGATCCGGTGCAAAGGCGAGGCGCATTTGATTGGAAAGCGACACTTCCTGCACCGTGCGCACATCGTAGGTGAATATCCGGTTTTCCGCGTCGATCGCCGAGACCGTGCCGCGAAGACGCTCAAATATTTCCGGCTTTGTCAAAAGATCGACCGTGGCGTTTCCGCCATAGCCCTCGATTCCGCCAATCGCGGCGAAATACTCGCCGCTCGTCCAAGGCGAGGGGACGAGTTGCACGAAACCCAGCGTGGGATCGAAGTCCGTGACCGGCACCTTCTCGCCGCGAAGAATCATTTGCTCGCCGTGGGCTCCACCGCCCTCGGCGATCAACCGGGTCTTGTCACCGAAAGCCTCGGGCCATTGGAAGGCCGAACCAAGAACCAGCCCCGAGCGTTTCTCAACGCGCCCCATGTCCGGCGGAGAATCGGGGCCGTAGGTCGCGAGTTGAGGCCAAAGCACCGGCATGCTTGGCAACCGGGAGCCGAGATGCAGGCCGATCACTTTCAAAAGATCATTTCGCTTGGCATCAGGATCTTCAGGCACAAGCAAAGTTGCCCGACGCAGGAAGGCATCGCGCAAACATAGGAGGTTTAGGCGCGAAAGGTCCTCGATCTTCAACGGGGTCGAGCGGATATCGATGATGGAGTCGCCCGAGATTTTCAGCCAGGCGCGTTCCTCGTTGCGATGGGCGCAATCGACGCTTCCGATGTCGAGATAGCTGGAGACCGTGAGAAGCGATGGATCGCGGCCCGCGATTCCGGCGGGAATGGCGAGGCGCTGCTTCACGCGGCCCGAGTTGTCCGGCGCTAGCGCCACACTGCCGAGAACAGCGTCGTTCAAGCGCGCCTCAAAGGCCGAGGTTTTATCAAGGTTTTCGGGGTGGCTGAAGTTGAAGTCCACATAGCCGGCGTTCGTGGTTTCAAACCCGGGCGGGAAGGAGATCTGGCGCGAGGTGCTGTTTCTGAAAATCCCGCGCAGGAGGATTTCGCCATTTTCCAGCGAGGAGAGTTTCAGCGGACCGACGGCGGGCTGCGCCATTTTTTCGACGAGAGGAGAAATTCCCGGCCCTTTCGTGACAATCCAAGGATTTGACGGTGCCGAGCGTAAGGCCACGGAGCTGCCGAGCGTGAGCGCGGCCTTTTCGAGACCGGCCCCATCCGCGCCGCTTAGAACGATCCATCGCCGCTGCGTGGTTTCCGCCGGACCGTAAATTACCTCGGCCAACAGCCCCTCTCCGGGCTGGAGTTCGGCCAGCGCTTTTTTGATGTGGCCGGGCAGCGGTTGTTCCGCCAAGGCCTCGCGCAGCCCGATGAGCACGCCATTACGCCGCCCAGAGAGCTCTGTGAACTCGCCGATCTCCCCGGTCGATACGGCGGCCGCCGGGGTGTAAACCGTCTGCCCGAGGCGAGTGGCGGCGATGAGGAATGAGCGGAGCTCCGGATCACCAGACTCTTCCGGCAGCAACAGGGAGACAACCGGCTCGGGACTGTTTTTTTTGTCGGGCGAACAGAATTCCGGAAGATTCATCAATATCGGCTCAGCGATCGAGTCAGGGAACCGCTGCATTTCCGCGAAAAGCGGCTGGTTGGAATACGCCACGCGCAGGACGGTGGCCGGCGAGAACTCCATCCACGCGGCGGGATTATCGACATCGCGGCAGAGGGCCTGGGTGGTTTGGAGGAGGCAGCGCACCACGAGCCGGTTCCAGCCCGCTTGCAGCACCCCCTCGGGGATCGGAACCGTCATCATGCCTTCGTTTTGTTTTTCCACCCCATTCGCCTCATGTCCCAACCGGCCGCTCGCGATCTGGCGGTCGTTGAGCGAGACGGTGAAGGTCGAGATATCCAGCAGCAGGGGCGAGGCGCGGTAGCTCAGCACCAACTCACTGCCCTGCTCGTAGCGCACATGCTCTGGGAGCTGGAAGGTGTATTCCTTTTTCGCGAGCACGCCCTCGAGCCGGCCATCACCAAATTCGAGCAGCGGGAGGTCGAAGGATGTCGCCCCCCGGTGCACTTCGCCGGGCGGAGCGGAGTGTATCGGCAGTGAGGAAACCAGGAACGCAGCGGCAATCGGAAGGATTTTTATTTTGGG
>JBIPMC010000217.1:0-4040 GCA_044369345.1 Terrimicrobiaceae bacterium | reverse complement strand
CAGCGAACATCTGCTGCACCTGACTCGCCTCTTGAACAGCTAAAGCGAGCACTTGAGCGCGCTCCGGTGTAAGGCGGGCCGTCGCTATCGAGTCGAAGAACACCATGCCGGTGGGTAGCACGGTGGCTTGAATATTCATGCTGAATCCGGCTCTAACTTGAACAGAGCGACTGCCATCCTGACTTCCAAAATCCACGCGGCCTTCGGAGACATCGAGATTTACGCGGAATTGGTTGGCATTCGCCCCGCCGACTCTTTGTATCGTCATGCGCCAGATGGTGCCACGGATGCCCGCCGAACCAATCGGAGTGGTGATTTGCATCTCGGAGCCTGGTTTCAGTTTTTTCGACTCTCCGATCATTGTGCCATAATTGAGTGCGAAGTTCGTCTTCGATTCCGTGGGTTCAGAGGGCAGTTCGTTCCATGACTCCTCACTGGCGTCCAAGCTTTTGACCACCGCTTCGTCCGCTCCAACCTTCTCAAGCTGTTGTTTTTTTATTGGTCCACCATCAGCAAATACTACCGCAAAAGAAGATTGCTCAAACTGAGCGATGGAGAAGCTGGAGTTTTCTAGAATTTGGAAAAAAGCGCCGTTGGAGAGGGCTAGGTTCGCTTGACCGCCCGCCCCGGTGACAATGGTGCCTTCGACGGGAATGCGGTCGCCTTTGTGGGCGGGGCGCGGTACCGCGCCGGGTTTGTCGATGATTTGCACCTCTCCAGCGGCATCGACGATCACAGTGATGCCAGGCTTGCTTTCCGAAGTTGAACCTTCATCGGCTTGTCCGGGATCGGATTCTTGCGCAAGAGCACCGGTCGGAGGTAGAAGGCTGAAAAAAAGTGCAATGATGAGCTTCGACACAACGAGCAGGCATTTATAAATCATGTTCTTGAACGGGGTTGGCGGGTGTAAGCTAGTGTTGGTTTTTCATCCGCAATAAAAAATCTCGGCTGAGCCAAAAAACCTGTCGGTTGAATTCTAACCTAGGGGGGGCGCAATAGGGTTTACGGTCTCGGAAAGATCGACTGGCGAGTTGCAATGGGCCTCGGCGACTGGCAAAGCCGGTTCGATAGCGCGGGCTGCGAGATTTGCCTTTGGGGGGGCGGCTGGCTTGGCCGGCTGGCGGCGTGGAATTTCCAAACCTTTCGAAGCGTAGTCCACGACATGCCCCTGATGGAGGAGCCAGTAAAAATCACGCAACAATGCCGTCTCCCGCGCTGTGGCCTCGGAGCCCTCGGGCGCGACGACCTGCGCCAAGAGCGCCTGCCATTGCTTGGCACGCGGCTCGGCAGGATGGGTCTCGAGGTAATCGAGAATCGCCGAGAGGCTCGCCGAAACGGGACTCGCGGCGCGGTCGATCGGACGAGGGCGCGCCACGGAGACATAGGTGATGTTTTCGTGGGCCTTGAAAATCTGAAGTCCGGCTTTGTTGAAATCCTGCCCGAGCAGGTGCGCGATCGGCAGCGGGAAGCGGATGAGATTGTCGAGCTCACGCCGGGCAAGCTCAATCACGGCGGGCGCTGAGTCGTTGACGGCTGCGGAGCCTGGAATGGTGAAATTCTCTCCGGGGTCCAAAATCTCGGTGGCGGCGAGGTTTTTCAAAAAATGCTCCTCGACCTCGGCGAGACTCGCAAGCGCGGCAACCTCGGCGCCTTCAGCGACAGCGATCGGGTGGAAGACATCGCGCATGCTTTGCTCCTGCTTCCATTTGTTGATCGACTCCTCATCGCGGAGCATGCGGATGCGGGTCTTGTAAATATCGAAAGGCACATTCGCGAATCGCTCGGAATGAATCCGGCGAATGCGCATCTGGTAATCGTGGTGGTTAGGCGGCCCGAGGAAAACCCCGCTCATGCCGCATTGGGCGATGACAGGATAGATGCCCTTCGGCGCTTCGACCTCGACACTCTCGCGCCGGTAGAACGACTCGAGGTGTGATTGCAAGATCCATTTAGCAGCATCAGCACGGGTCAGCCATAGCGTGCCATCCTTCACGCATTGGAAAAAAGCTGGCCCGTCCTTGCGACGGAATTCGAGCAGATAGCGCGGGGATTTCTCGAGAACAAGGCGCGCGAGTTCAAAGAGCGAATAGGCCTTGGCTGTTGTCTTGATCTGCTTGATGAGCCCCTCGACGCCGCGCGGTTCAGGGATGAATTTCAGCTCCCAGCCCTGGAGATCGGGAATGCGCGGCGATTGGCTTGCAGGCTGTCGCTCCTCGCGAGGGCGGCGTGGTCCATCTTTGCGAAACGGCAGTTTTTTTCCACCGTGGCCGTGGGGTTTCTCTCCGCCATGGCGATGGGGTTTGTCGCGATTGTCACTGCCGTGGGGACGATGCAGTCGCTGGGTTTTGTGAGGTTTTCGGCGGTGGCGAAAATCGGAATCTTCACCAAAATCCGCTAACCGCTCGTCCTGCCTTGGGCCCATGGCCTCTTCAGAAAACCGCGAGAGTTTGTCAGGAAACGAGGATTCTTTGACCCAAGAGGGCTGGAAACTTTTCAGCAAATCCATTTCCAAGCCGGAAAGGTTCTGAGGTTGATCTTCTTGACTCATGACTACGCTCTGCAGGCGCATCAACCATGGCACCCCTCGCTTGGGCGGGCAAGCCATTTGTGCCGATGAAAATCAGGCGATGCCCGAGTCTTTCAGTCGCTGCTCGATATCGCTGGCTTGGAGCGCATCGGTCAATTCCGCCAACCCGCCCTGCAAGATGCGATCGAGCGAGTAGAGCGAGAGTTTAATCCGGTGGTCGGTCACACGGTTCTCGGCGAAGTTGTAGGTGCGGATTTTTTCCTCGCGTCCGCCGCCGCCGATCAGGCTGCGCCGATGGGCTGAGTATTTCTCCTCCTCCTCTCGGCGTTTGTCCTCGAGCAACCGCGCCCGCATGATTTGCAGCGCGGCCTCCTTGTTCTTCTGCTGGCTGCGGCCATCCTGGCAACGCACGATGCGGCCCGTGGGAATGTGCATCACCTGCACGGCGGAGTCGGTCGTGTTGACCCCTTGGCCGCCCGGCCCTCCAGCGCGGCAGACCTCGATGCGCAAATCCTCAGGCTTGATATCGATATCCACCTCCTCGGCCTCGGGCAATACGGCGACCGTCGCCGTGGAAGTGTGGATGCGCCCCTGCGCCTCGGTGGCGGGAACGCGTTGAACGCGGTGGACGCCGCTCTCGTAGCGAAACCGCCGAAAAACCGCGTCGCCAGAGATCCGGAAAACAACTTCGCGAAAACCTCCCAGATCCGCCGGGCTCGACTCCATCGGCTCAACTTTCAGCCCCAAAGACTCGGCATAGCGCGAATACATTCGAAAGAGATCGGCAGCGAACAGAGCGGCCTCGGTGCCTCCGGTACCAGCGCGAATTTCCACAATGGCATCACGATCCTCGTCCGGCTCGGGCGGCAGCAGGGCGATTTGCACCGAGCGCTCCAGACCGGGCAATGCCTCCTCGATCCGTGCAATCTCCTCGCGCGCCATCTCGGCAAATTCCTTGTCGCCCGATTCGGCCAGGTCTCGGTTCTCGCCCAGCTCCCGCCGAGCCTTGGAAAAAGCCTCCCAATGCGCAAGCAACTCCTTCGTCGTTCCATGCTCGCGCAAAACCTCCCGGGCGTGCGCTGGGTTATCGAACAAGCCGGGCGCCGCAATTTCGCGCTCCAACTCCTCGAAGCGCCGCCGCTTTCGCTCCACCATCGGTTCAAAATCCATATAGAAACGAAAACGGTAAACGGGAGTTCATCCCGTTTACCGTTCGAAAAACTCGCTTGGCGGTCTAGGCCTTCTTCACAAGGCGCGGAGCACGCACCGTACCGTAGCGTTTCTTGAATTTGTCCACGCGTCCGGCGGTATCGACGAACTTCTGCTCACCGGTGAAAAACGGATGGCACGCGGCGCAGATGCCAAGTTTGATGTTCTGCTTGGTCGAGCGAGTCTTGTAGGTCGCTCCGCAAGCGCAGACGATCACGGTCTCTTGATAGTCGGGATGAATTTCTGGCTTCATTTGTAAAAGGAAGTAAAAACTAACGCGATTTTTTTCTGTGGCAATACCTTT
>JBIPMC010000169.1:0-4838 GCA_044369345.1 Terrimicrobiaceae bacterium | reverse complement strand
CCACGCGGCGTCGCTCCATCAGGGTTTCCCCCATTGTGAAAAATTCTCGACTGCTGCCACCCGTAGGTGTCTGGACCGTGTCTCAGTTCCAGTGTGGCTGGTCGTCCTCTCAGACCAGCTACCCGTCATTGCCTTGGTGAGCCGTTACCTCACCAACTAGCTGATAGGCCGCGAGCTCATCAGGAAGCGTCTTGCGACTTTGGCTTCGAAGGGATGTCCCCTCTGGCCACATGCGGTATTAATTCGCCTTTCGGCGAGCTATCCCCCACTTCCCGGCAGATTGCTCACGTGTTACGCACCCGTTCGCCACTAGATTGCCCATGTATTGCTACACAGACAACCCCGTTCGACTTGCATGTCTTATCCACGCCGCCAGCGTTCGTTCTGAGCCAGAATCAAACTCTCCGTTGAAAAGTTTGCCCCGCGTGCGCTAAACACGCAGGAAAGTTTTCTGACTAATCATTTCCACGATGCCTGTGAGACAGGCCATCGGGAAAGACGTCGAAGCTGTTAAAAAATCAAAATCGACAGGAAACGCACAATTCAGCAATTGCTGTTTTTGTCATTTCCAATCTTGCGTTCTGAATTTTACCGATACCGGCAAAATCCGAATGGGATTATCAAACATCTATTTCAATTCGAACCTAGCAAAGCCGCGATTTTATCCGCGATTACTGAACTGCTGGTTGGTTCGTTTGAGATCAATCCTGCTTGGCCTTTCGGTCAGCGGGAGGGACACAATAGCGGGCACCGACGAATGGTCAATAGCTTTTTGAAAAAAAAATTTCAGAGGCCTGATTTTTGGTTTTCAAAAATCAACCACTCTGCCCTGAAGGGCTTGATTTCATCAGCATCCCCGGGCTTTTAGAGTTTGAAGATATCGCCTGAAAAAAATTCCGCGTCTGACATCATTTTTACCCCAGACGCGAGTTTTTCGGTGAGAAAATTTGGACCTAAAAGAGCCACGACATCGCAACTCCGCTTGCCTGCCCGTCCAGCAACAGTGATGCTTTTCCCGTATGGCAAGCACACTCCAACCTGGCGACACAGCGCCCGATTTCACAGCGACAGCCGCAGGCGGTTCCTATGGCGAGGCCCAATCCATCAGCCTCTCCGGACTTCTCGGCAAGACTGTGATTCTTTATTTTTACCCAAAAGACGACACGCCCGGTTGCACGACTCAAGCCTGCGAAGTCCGCGATAGGCACAGCGAGATTTTGGCGAAAGACGCCGTGATTTTCGGCGTGAGTGTAGATTCCCCAAAAAGCCACGCACGATTTCTTGCCAAATACTCCCTGCCATTTCCGCTGATCAGCGATGAGACCCGCGAGATTGCAGAGGCCTATGGCGTGTGGGTGGAAAAAAGCATGTATGGCAAAAAATACATGGGCACAGAGCGCACGACCTTTGTCATCGATCCCGCCGGAAAAATCCAAGCCGTGCTGCGGAAGATTGCTCCTTCCGCACACATCGAGGCTCTGCTGAAAAGCCTCTAGTCGGTAAGCAAAATCTCCGCTGCTTGGCTTACATCCTTGTCGCCGCGACCACTGAGGTTCGCGATGAAGATTGAGTCTTTGGACATTGCTGGCGCGGCTTTGATGACATGCGCGATGGCATGGGCCGTCTCGAGAGCGGGAATGATGCCTTCGACTTCGGCCAGCGTGCGAAAGGCAGAGAGGGCTTCGTGGTCGGTGGCGTAGTCGTAATCGATGCGGCCTTGGTCTCGGTAGTAGCTGTGCTCTGGCCCAATGGCGGCGTAATCGAGACCGGCGGACACCGAGTGGGTTAGCTCGATCTGGCCGTCGTCATCCGCGAGCAACCAAGTCTTCGTGCCTTGGAGGATACCGAGCTTTCCGCCTTGGAAGCGCGCGGCGTGGCGTCCACGAACGATGCCGTCGCCCCCAGCTTCGACGCCCGTCATTTTCACGGACTCGTCATTCAGGAAGGGGTAAAAAAAACCAATTGCATTGCTACCCCCGCCGACGCAGGCGACAAGATGATCTGGCAGGCGCTCCTCGTATTGGAGGATTTGGCGGCGGGTTTCGTCGCCGATCACGCGGTGAAAATCACGCACAATCATCGGATACGGGTGCGAGCCGAGCGCGCTGCCGAGGATGTAGTGGGTCGAACGAACATTCGTGACCCAGTCGCGCATTGCCTCATTGATGGCTTCCTTGAGCGTGGCTTGGCCAGCGGTGACGCCGACGACCTTCGCGCCGAGGAATCGCATACGGGCGACATTCAGAGCCTGACGCTCCATGTCCACCGCACCCATGTAAATCGTGCAATCGAAGCCGAAGCGCGCCGCTGCCGTGGCTGTGGCAACCCCATGCTGCCCCGCTCCAGTCTCCGCGATGATGCGGGTTTTTCCCATGCGGCGGGCGAGGAGGATTTGTCCGATGGCGTTGTTGATCTTGTGCGCGCCGGTGTGGAGCAAATCCTCGCGCTTGAGATAAATTTTCGCACCGCCGAGTTTTTGGGTGAGTCGCTCGGCGAAGTAGAGCGGCGTGGGACGGCCGCAAAAATCCCCCAGTAGCCCTGCGAGTTCTTTTCGAAATTCCGGATCCTTGCGAGCGGACTGATATTCACGCTCGAGATCCTGCAATGCAGTCATGAGCGTTTCGGGAACAAACATTCCGCCGTAGGGACCAAAGTGGCCGCTGGCGTCGGGAAGGGCTGTCGTGGCGCTTGTGCTCATCGGCTCAATGTGGCGGGTTTGGGCGGGCAGCGCAATCAGCGAGCTTTTGGGATACGCCCCGTTTCATTCAACGCTAGCGAGCACATCTCAATCTGGTTTTTATAAATTTTATCCCACTCCTTGATCGAGCCATCGATGCGTGTCGTCCAATTCTGATCGCCGATGGCACCGGGAACATTGAAGCGCTCGGCGAGACCGAAAATGTCGGTGATTTGATGGACGGCCAGCCAAGAATTGCAGGCGAAAAGTCCGCGCACGAAAGCCTCGTGGACTTCAGGTGAAAAACCCTGCGGGAGCGTGATGTCGGGGCTAGCGCAAAACTGCATCACCGCTCGCATCTGGCGCCGTCCGTTTTCCGAGGAGTCGGCGTTCCAGCCTTCCCAATACTGACGAATTGTCGGGTGATCGTGCGTGGCGAAGGTGGCGAGACTCAGGCGTTGATAACTCTCGCCAGTCTTCAATGAACCATCGGGCTGCGTCTCCCAAAGCGGTATTTTGAAACCCGGAATCTCCAATTGCTCCAGCGCGGGGCGGACATAGGGCGCGACCTCGCCCAAATCTTCGGCGATGATCCGGTGCGGGCCCGTCTCCTCGAGAAAAACACGGAAGAGCATTTCGCCCTGGCGGCAATTGTAGTCTCGATTTTCCGATGTGCTGTCATCGCGCGGCACAAAGCAGGGAAGAGCCCCGCCCGTGAGTTCCCGCGCCTGATCCTGGTTGAGAAAAGTGAATCGCTCATTCTGCTCGGGCCGCCACGGGAAGCTCCAGATCCGAAAAAAGCCCAGCGCGTGATCGACGCGCAGGAGGTGGAAAACCTCTCGCGAGGCGCGCAGGCGGCGACGCCACCAGGCGAAGTTATCACGCGACATCGCCTGCCAGTTGTAGAGCGGAAATCCCCAGTTCTGTCCCCAATTTTCCGTGAAGGGATCGGATTTGAAAACCTTCTCGGGCGGCGCGCCGCTGGATCGCGACTTGTCAAATATCTGTGGCTCGGCCCAGACATCCGCGCTGTAAATGCTCACGCCGACGGGAATGTCGCCCATGAGCGCCATGCCAAGTTTGTCGAATTCCTCGCGCACGGTTCGCCACTGCGAAATCGCCACCCACTGGATGTAGCTGAAAAAACGAACGAGCCCGTCGAAGCGATAGCGTTTCAACTCATCGAGGGACTCGATCCACTCGCGGGCAGCGCCGGGTGTCTGATGCTCGGTTGGCCAGTTGGTGAAAACCTCGTCATTGTCGTTCCACGCTCCCAGCGCGCGGAAGGTCGCATAGTTTTCGAGCCACTCGCTTTCCTCCTCGCAAAATTTCACAAACGCACGCACGCGCGAGCCTTTGGCTTTTTGAAAATTCCGGAATGCTGCGCCAAGAAGCTCGTTTTTGAGTGCCTTGACCTTTGCGAATTTCACCTTGCCTTCGCGCAGCGAATCAACGCCGTGGGCTTTCGAGATTTTTTTAAAATCCCCTTCTGTCAAATCGGGCAGCCAGCGCGGGTTCACGGCCAGCGTGCAGGGTTCGCAGGCGATCGAACTGATGAGATTGTAGGGGCTGTTGTCATTGCCGGTTTCGTTGACAGGGAGGATTTGGATGAGCCGGAATCCCTTTTTTGAAGCCCATTCGGCGAGCTCGACGAGGGTTTCGGTGTCACCGATCCCGATATCATGTTGACCGCGAATGGCGCTCAATGGTGTTAGAATACCGCCGATTTTTTGGTCCGGCAAAAGGAGGTTTTCGTTACTCATGGGAAGGTTAGCTGTTGCGCGCCTCGAGTGACTCGCGGGAGAGAACATGCTTCGCGCCGCAACGCGGGCACTCGACCGTGATCGTAGGATCCCCGCAGAAAAGCTCGTCCGCCTGTCGCTTGAAAACCGGCAACATGAAATCCAGCATACGGTCCTGGTTGCAACCACAGCGGAACGAGTATTGGCGCTTTTCGAGCAGCGAAAGCTCCACATCGCGATCCAGGGAGCGGATGGATTTTTCGTCCAAACTCGCCAACCACTCCTCGTCGCAATCGGGCTGCGCGGCGACCATCACGAGGTCTTCCTCTGCGCGCCAAAAAAAGCGCACCGCTCGCTGCTCGCTTTGGGAGTAGAAAACCTCCACCGCCCGCAGGAAGGATGTCTCGCGAAAATCAACC
>JBIPMC010000062.1:0-8347 GCA_044369345.1 Terrimicrobiaceae bacterium | reverse complement strand
ACTCCGGCGGAGCGGTTTCGTACCCTCGACGACATCGGCATAAAACATCCCCTTCTCGACGGGTTGGAGCCTGTCGGTTTGGAGATTCGCCAAGACTGTGCCGGAGTTGTTGTCACCGGAGGCGAAGATATTCCCGCGAGGATTTGGAAATTTTACCGTCCAAGCACAGACCTCTTTCCAAGGCCGACTCGCGCAATGCAGCGTCAGCGCGGCGAGAGCCTCGCGACCGGCGTCCTCCATCGAGGCGGGAATCACAATCCCATAGTCCATGCGGTGGAGATACCAAGCGGCGAAAAGCTCGGAAAAATCCCCGCGGGCCACGAGGGCATTGCGTCCCCGGGCAAAATAGGTCCGCACCTCGATGTCGGGATCGTTGGTTGGTTCGGACACGCGTTCAGCCGGGCGCGGCGAGCTATTGGTCGAGCGCCTTGAGGAGGAGCGTGGCGTTGTGCCCGCCAAATCCAAAGGAGTTGCTCAGCACATTGCACACCTTGGCCTCGCGCGCTTTGTTCGGCACGCAATCAAGGTCACACTCGGGATCGGGATTTTCAAGATTGATGGTGGGCGGGATGATGCCGTGCTTGATTGCCATGGCGCTTGCGGCGAGTTCCACGCCGCCTGCGGCACCGAGCAAGTGGCCGGTGACTGATTTCGTGGCGCTGACGGCGATTTTTTTCGAGGACTCGCCAAGGGCGAGCTTGATGGCCTTCGTTTCGCAAATGTCACCGAGGCCCGTCGAGGTGGCGTGGGCATTGATGTAATCGATGTCGGCAGGAGTCACCTTGCCGTGGCGCATGGCTATGGTCATGGCGCGGCCAGCCCCCTCGCCTTCCGGCATCGGGGCGGTCATGTGGTAAGCGTCGGCCGTGCAACCGTAGCCGCCGAGCTCGCAATAAATCGTTGCTCCGCGTTTTTTCGCGTGCTCGAATTCCTCGAGCACCACGATGCCAGCGCCCTCGCTCATGACAAAACCGTCGCGGTCTTTGTCAAAAGGACGGCAGGCTTTTTCAGGATCATCGTTGCGGCAGCTCAACGCCTTCATCGAGGCGAAGCCTGCGATGCCGAGCGGGGTGATTGTGGCCTCGGCCCCACCAGCGATGAACGCATCGGCATCGCCGAATTTGATGATGCGCCAAGCCTCGCCGATCGAGTTGTTGGCGGTGGCACAAGCTGTGACGATGCACATGTTCGGGCCACGCAGATCGTATTCCATCGAGACCATGCCGCTGGCCATATTCGAAATCATCATCGCAATCGTGAAGGGCGACACGCGCGAAGGTCCTCGGTCGGCGAGGCGGTGCGCCTCCTCTTCCATGCTGTAAAGACCACCAATGCCACTGCCAATCATCACGCCAAAGCGCGTGCGGTCTATTTTTTCTAGGTCGATGCCGGAATCCTCCAGCGCCATCTTCGTCCCGGCCATGGCGAACTGTGTGAAGCGGTCTGTGCGTTTGGCGGTCTTTGGGTTTTTAAAATGCTTCGCGGGTTCGAAATTTCGGACCTCACCAGCGATCTTGCAGTCGAAATTTGTGGAGTCGAACGCCTCGAACAGCCGAATGCCGCTCCGGCCCTCGATCAGGGATTTCCAAAATGTTTGCAGATCGTTTCCAACCGGACTGATGACTCCGATTCCTGTGACGACGACTCTTCGTTCGCTCATGTGAAAAAAATTGTAGCTGTCAGCACCGTGCCGACGAGCACGCCCTTTGTGCGGGGCTTGGCTTGTCTTGGCAATGATATTTTTCCCGCAAGCCCCTCGGTGATTGTCCCCATCAAAATTTCCCGGCACGCGAAGTGTTCCCCGGCAAAAAAAAATTGACCTCACAAGATGTAGTGTCGATTTTTCCGCCCAACCGGAATTCGATACAACATATATGCGCTGCCCCAAGTGTGGAACAATTAACGACAAGGTGATCGACTCCCGGCTCTCGAAAGACGGGGTGAGCATCCGCCGCCGGCGCGAATGCCTAGGGTGCGTGTCTCGCTTTACCACTTACGAGGTGCTCGAGCATAACGAAATGCGGGTCGTGAAACGCGACAGCCGCCGCGAACCTCTTGATCGCCAAAAGCTCCTCGCGAGTATGGCCAAAGCTTGCGAGAAACGCCCGATCAGCCTCGAGCAAATGGACCGCGCCGTGGAAGATATTCTCCAGGAACTCGAAACCCAGCAAGATCGCGAGATCAGCTCGAAAAAACTCGGCGCCCATGTGATGAGCCGCCTGCATGCCCTCGATCCCGTGGCTTATGTCCGCTACGCCTCGGTTTACCGCGAGTTTCAGGAAGTCGGGGACTTCATCGATGAGATCGAATCGCTCGAAAAACGCGTCGCGCGCACGCCGGATCAGCGGGAGCTTTTCAAGGCGTGATCGCACTCCGCGACAATTTTCCGCTTGTGCGTTTCCACGATGGGAGCGTGATGAACTACGACCGCGTCTGGCTTTCCTCAGCAGTTGTCCGCGCCGCTGAAACCGCAGGCTATAAAAAATGGTGGCTCACCAACCATGTCACCGAAAGCATCTCGAGCTTCCTGCAACAGGATTTCGACGAGAACATCGTTACCATTCCTCGGCTTGAAAAGGCCGTCCAATCCGTGCTGCAGGTCATCGGTTACTCGGATGTCGCGCGCTGTTTTCAAACCCTCCCACCGCCCGTCAGAATCTCGCTCTCCGACCTCGCGCGCCTCGCCGGTAATGGATTCGAGTTGGCATTTTTCGGATTGCTCCGTGCCCGCTTGAGTCACATCCCCGACTCCGCCGCACAACAAGTCGAACTCTGCGATCTCCATGCCTGCGTGAAGCTCCTGCGCGGCGCAAAAATCTGGCGCCCGGATTGCTCCGAACTCACTGTCGAGATTGTGCAGTTTGTCCGCTCCGAGCTGGATCAATCCAAACGCCACGAGGAACTCAACCTTCGCCTCTCATGACCCTTTTCGAAAAAATCATCGCCCGGCAAATTCCCGCCGACATTGTCTTTGAGGACGACCTCTGCCTGGCCTTCCGCGACATCTCGCCGCAGGCCCCAACACATATTTTGCTGGTCCCGAAAAAACCAATCCCCCGGATCGGAGCCTCCTCGCCCGAGGATCAGGCGTTGCTGGGACACCTTTTTCTTACCGCTGCCGCGATCGCCCGATCCGAACAACTTGCCGAAGGCTTTAGGATCGTCGTAAACAACGGATCACATGGCGGTGAAACCGTTCCTCATTTGCACATTCATCTGCTTGGCGGCCGTCATCTGGCTTGGCCTCCGGGATAATTTGCATTGACGCGTTTTTCAGTCGCAGAGCCTGAACTTTTAAATTTTCGACCACAAAACGACCACTCCAAGCAATCCCGGCGCAAAACTGCCCAAGACCTCGAAAGAGATCATGGTCCGGGATGAAGTTTTTCTATTGATTAAGGGACACCCGTTCCTCCTCTGCCCAAAATCGACACGGTTGGCAATCTGCGTCTGGTTTTTTGGGATTACACCGAGCGACTGGCATTGCTGAATTCCTCCGAGATCATGCCCCGGATCCAAGCGGCCGCTGTATTTGATCATTATCTGGAGACGGAGAATGAGGGCGAAGATGTCTCCTTGATGACTCAAAAAACATCATCCAACCGCCCAAGGCAATTCCGTCTAGACGCTGATCATCGGCACTGACGAAAGCGATGGCCGTGACACGAGCCGCACATCGTCACTCAACCGCAAAGCCGCCTCCCGAGCCGCTTTCGAGAGGGATTGATCAAATGAAAACGCCTGACATGGTTTGCCATCGCGGTGGCGGAGTTCCAGGCGGCCAGACAAAAAACCATCACGAAAATCCACCGCCGCCCCCCGGATGTCGAATGCCGCCAGAACCCCTCCCCGCCAAGTACGGCCGATGAAGTAAATCTCCGTCGGCTGCTCGCCCAAACTCACCAGCCAGCCGAAAATATTCGCGGAAAGCTTGTCGCCCTTGCGGGTCACACAAGGTAGCGTCCACTCCACTGGAGATTTGCCGGAGTGCATTCGTCGCAATAGCGCATCCCACCTCTCGGGCAATCTGGCATGAGGCTCGGCGGGCTTTTCGGAATCCGGCGGCGACTTGAGTTTTTTCCATGCGAACCAAAGACTCGATCGCATGCCACGCAGAATGCGCGGCAGAAACCAAAGCGCGAAGCCGACCGCGAGAACCGCGCAAATCAAGGCTGCAAGCGGGCTCCAGACCAGCAACCCAAGCCCTCCCAGCACCAGCCCGTCCTCCGCCAGACTCAATCCGATATTCGAAAACGGCTCGGGCGATGCATTCGCCATCACGCGCGTACCGGCTTTCGTGGCATGGGCGGACAAGGCCATCCCGCCGGCGAGAAGCCCCGCCACGATTTCAAAAACTGGATGCGCCTCACCCATCGCCGCCACTGCCAACGCAGCCGCTCCCACAGGCCGGATCACGGTATGAACTGCATCCCACGCCGTGTCGATCCACGGAATTTTGTCCGCGAAAAACTCGATGAAATACATGACTCCAGCAACAGCGAACACCAGCGGATGCCCGAGCACCTCGATCCCTTGCAATCGCACTGGCAGCGCAACCCAATCGAGCCTCAGTGCTAACCCGGTTACAAAAACCGTGAGGTAGAGATTCAAGCCTGCGAGAGTTCCAAGACTCAGCGCGACGGCGAGGATATTCAGGATTTCCATGGCCCGAATATCCCTCCGGCGGGCGATTTGTCACGCGCACTTTGAGGCGCTTATTCGCCCAACTCACAGAGCTGGAACGAGGTAAATATTGGCCCGGTTTTTGCTTTGGTCTTATTTTTGGAAAACCACAATATATGGTGGTTGTATTTTATTTTATGCCAAGCGGTGGTATTTTTTTTGACTGCGACTGTTGGAGTGTTAGACAACAACCCCGCTTGCGCCGCCCGATGTCTTCAACGAGGTATTTAGGGAGGGAGGCGCACCAAAAAAACAAAACAAACACCACTCAACATGGCCACCACAACAATCACTCTTGGAGACCGCAATTTCGTTCTCGACCGCGACAAGGCCGAAGCCGCCTATGCCGCCAAGCGCATCATCAACGGACGCCAGACCATGTTTTTCAACATTCTCCCGTTGAAATACACTTGGGCTTACGACCTCTACAAAAAAATGAAAGCCAACCACTGGGAGCCCGAGGACATCCAGATGCAAAAGGACTGCGAGCACTGGCGTGATACCACGGGCTTCATTTCCGATGTGGACCGCTGGATTATTAAAATGGCCATCGGGTATTTTTCCGCCGCCGAGGGAATCGTGGGCGACAACATCCTCCATGTGATTCGCGAGGCCGTCACCGCGCCGGAGCTCAAGCTCGCGCTAGGCCGCCATGCGCAGGAGGAAAACATCCACGCTGACTCGCTCGTTTACATGATCAGCTCGCTCGGCATCAATCCACACGAGTGCGAGGCGATGTTCGAGGATATCCCCACGATCAAAAATAAAACCGATTTCGTGGTGAGCAACAGCCGCGCGCTCCGTGGCGACATGGATTTCAACGACCCCGAAACCAAATCCGCGCTCGCAAAAAACATGTTCCTCTTTGGCCAATGCATGGAGGGAACCCAGTTCTACGGCCTATTCGGCATGATCCTCGCCCTTTACCGCCAGAACAAATTCCCCGGCGTCGGCCAGATGATCAGCTATACGCTGCGCGATGAGTCGAACCACATCGAACTCCTTCGCCAGCTTTTCCAGGACCTCGTGGACGAAAATCCCGAGATCTGGACCGAGCATTTCCGCGAGGATTTGCGCGGCACTATGCGCGAGGCGATCGAACTCGAGAAAAAATTCATACGCGATTGCCTGCCCGTCGCCGCCGTGGGCCTCACCGCTGGTGAATTTTGCCAATACATTGAATACATCGGCGACCGCCGTCTCATTGGCGTGGGCCTCGAACCTCTCCACAAAAACCTCGCGAACCCGCTCCCCTGGCTGTCCGAGATGATGGAGATCAAAAAAGAAACCAACTTCTTCGAAGGCCGCGTCACCGAATACCGCCGCGGCGTTGACCTTGCCGGAGTCTCCGACGACGAGCTTTGAAATCATTTCGCCTTTCGCATCCACCCATTTTGAATTGACCTAAAAATGCCCCGACTGCTCTCACTCGATGAAGACCTGGCCCTCAAGCGCCTCGTCACGATGCCACGCGACCAGAAGCCCGACTTCTCCTGGCGCGAAGCCGTGGCCGCGCCAGCGCACCCGCTACAGGGAATCATTGTCACCCGCCATGACGGCGAGGAACAATCCTTCAATCTCTCCGATGTCGCCGACCAGATCGGAGAAGCGCTCACCGACCTCCTTCTCTCGCGCGAAGAGAAAAATATTTTCAACGAGCAAAACCGTGGCTTCGTCGCGAATGTCGCACACTCGGTCGTGCTGAGCCTCGCCGAGGAAGCCGAAAAAGCCGGATCGCTCCGCCTTTCCGAAAACGACCTCTCGCTCCTCATCGAAAAAGCACTTATTGAAAACGACGCCCACGATGTCGCGAAGAGCCTTGTTTTTAAACGCTCCTTCCGCTCTGGCAACCACGCCGAGGATTTGCTGGAAGCTGTCCCAATGACCGCCCGCCTCATCCGTCGCAACGGCTCTGTAGTTCCTTGGATGGAATCCAAAATCGAGCACGCCTGCCGCCGTGCGTTTCTCGACATGAAGGAAAATCCAGCAGCAGCAGCAGCGATTGCGCGTGGCGTCACCGAGCGTGTACGCGCCCGCGATTCGGCATTCGTTCACATCGAGGATGTGCAGGATTTGGTTCAAGAGGAACTCATGAGACAGGGGTATTACAAGGTTGCCGAAAGCTACATTCTTTACCGCGCCCAGCGCGCCAGCCACCGCGCCGAAAACGCAAAAACCGAGTCCGAAGCGGCCTCCAGCGATTTGCAGGACGCCCTCATCATGGTCACGCAGCGCGATGGCCAGAACATCCTCTGGGACGGCTCGGAGCTGAAAAAACGGATCCAGTTCGCCATGATCGGCCTCGACCTCAACCTCGACGCCCAGCAAATCGAGCGCGAACTCCGCCGCTCACTGGCCAGCGAAGTCACCGAGGACATCCTGAAAAATACGATCATCCTCAACGCGCGCACGCTCATCGAGCGCGACGCCGATTTCGCCAAGTTCGCCGCTCGCATTCTTCTCTCCTACATCTACGAGGAAGTCCTCGACTGGCGCATCAGCCGCGACGGCATCGAGGGACTCCGCGAAGCCCATCGCAAGGCCTTCAAGAGCTACCTCCGCACTGCTGTTTCCATCGAGCGCCTCACGCCGAAGCTCCTCGGCTACGACCTCGATATCCTGGCCAATGCGATTGATCCGACCGCCGACATGGATTTCGACTATCTCGGCATCCAGACGCTCTACGACCGCTATTTGATCGTCGATAAAACCAAGAAACCCTCGCGCCGCCTCGAGACTCCTCAGTTCTTCTGGATGCGAGTTGCCATGGGGCTCTTCATCGAGGAACCTGCCGCCAAGGAAGATTGGGTCGTTCGCCTCTACAATCTCTATAAATCCCGACGCTTCTGCTCGAGCACGCCGACGCTTTTCAACTCCGGCACGCTCCACAGCCAACTCTCCAGTTGCTACCTCTACAAAGTGGATGACTCCATCGAGTCGATCATGCAGCGCGGCATCGCCGAAAACGCCTACCTCTCGAAATGGGCGGGTGGCCTCGGCGGCTCATGGACAGCCGTTCGCGGCACCGGTAGCTACATCAAGGGCACCAACGGCGAGTCACAGGGCGTGATTCCATTCCTGAAGCTCCACAACGACCAACTCGTAGCCGTGAACCAAGGCGGCAAGCGCCGTGGCTCCGGTTGCGCCTACCTCGAGACCTGGCACAATGACATCGAGGATTTCCTCCAACTCCGCCGCAACACCGGCGACGACCGCCGCCGCACGCACGACCTCAACACTGCGAACTGGGTTCCGGACCTTTTCATGAAGCGCATGGAGGCTCGTGAAAACTGGACGCTCTTTCGCACAAACGAAGTTCCTGATTTGCACGAGGCCTTCGGCCGCAAATTCGAGGAGCGCTACCTCCACTATGAGGAACTCGCCCGCCAAGGCAAAATCACCGGCAAGGAGCTTCCCGCCATCGAAATTTGGAAGCAGATGCTCAAGATGCTTCTCGAGACCGGCCACCCGTGGATCACCTTCAAGGATCCCTGCAACCTCCGCAGCCCGCAGGATCATGCCGGCGTCATCCACTCATCAAACCTCTGCACCGAAATCACGCTGAACACGAGCGAGGACGAAACCGCTGTTTGCAACCTCGGTTCGATCGTCCTCGATTCGCACATGAAAGCCGACGGCTCGCTCGATCAGGAGATGCTCAAAG
>JBIPMC010000216.1:0-4052 GCA_044369345.1 Terrimicrobiaceae bacterium | reverse complement strand
AGTGCCGGTGAGGATTTCGCTCTTGGTGAACTGGCCAGCCTTGCAGTTCTTGAACCAATCGGTGTTCGAGAAATCCTTCCCGATCAGAAACGCGGTATCGAGCGTCTTGTTTTTGGCATCGACGCTATTGACCGCCACCACGCGGCCGTCTTGATCGAGGACCATGCTGAGCGAGTAAATTCCGTAGAGGCGGACATAGTTGTTGATGGCTTCGACCAAGGTGGCGTTGACGGCGGGATCTCTCCAATTCGGAGCCTGCACAATCTGGTTGGTCGCGAAGGCCTGGACATCACCGTAACGCTCGAAAAGGTTCCGCTCGATGGTGTCCATACAGTTCTCGGCGAGGACGAGCATTTCCTCGGAGGCCATTTTGGAAATGGTGTTCGCCTCCTTGATGGCGAGCGCCACGAGGCCGAGCAACGGAATCAGGCCCGCAACGGCCATGCTGAGGATGATTCGGGTGGATAGGTTGATTTTCATTTTGTTTTTAATGGGTGAGGCTGGCTTGTTCTCTGGCTGATGGCAGGTGTTTCAGGTTTTGTGGTGCGTTGCTGGATTGTTGTTGAGCCTTGGCTGTGAGCAAGAAATGCCCCTGAGCAAAGAGCGAGGGCTGATCCACTCCGTTGCCGAGCATTTCCGCGATCGCGTCCAAATCAAGGACCAGCGAGAGGCGGTCCGACAGCACGGCGCTGCCCAGGAGGCCCTTGGTTTGCAAGGTGGTTTGGTCGATTTGGTCATCCGAGAGATCAACGGAATCCACGATGCGCGAGGCGATAATGCCGATGCTGTCGAAAGGCGGGCGCGGCACGATGAGGAAAAACTCGCTGTTGCGCTCGCCAGGAGGTCGGATCGGGAGGATTTCAGAAAGCTGGACGAGGCGCAGGGTGGAATCGTGGTTTTTGCGCAAGCATTCCATCGGGCCGATGCGTTCGATGTCTTCGGCCGAGACAGACTCCACACGCATGACCCGGGTGAGGTGGATGGCGAGGTATTCGCCCTCGCTTTCTTGGAAAATGAGCACCCGGCGGGTCGTGGAATCGGCCAGAACGGGCTCGGAGGTTTTGGACGAGGCGAGAGCGATTTGGGAGGCCGAGATTTTGCCTTGGGCCATTGAATTCGGATCGAGGATCATGGCGATTTCGCCTTGGCCGAGAATCGTGGCGCCGGAGTAGTAGCCCACGGTGCGCAAGTGGCGGCCGAGGGGTTTCACCACGATTTCCTCGTTGCTGATGATCTCATTCACGATGAGGCCGTAGGTGAGGTGGTCCAACCGCAGGACGACCACGAAAGTTTCGTGTTTCGCGGATTCCCTCGGGGGATGCCCCAAAAGCTCGGAGAGATCGACGACGGGGAGGAGTTGGCCGCGAAGCTCGAGGACCTGCGCGCCGCCCATGGTTTTGATCGGGTATTCCTCTCCGGGGTGAACGATCTCGTCCACATTGATCTGGGGAAGCGCGTAGTTGATGCCACGGCAGCCCACGATGAGTGCGGGGACGATGGCGAGCGTGAGCGGAAGGCGAATGATGATGCGCGTGCCTTGCCCGAGCCTGCTGTCGAGTTCCACATGGCCGCCCAACTTTTCGATGTTGGTTTTGACGACATCCATTCCGACGCCGCGCCCAGAAATGTCGCTCACGGCAGCGGCCGTCGAAAAACCAGCCGCAAAGATGAGTTGGAGCGCGTCGGAATCTGTCATCCGCGACGCTTGGTCCGTCGTGATGATGCCTTTCTCGATGGCCTTGGTTTTGAGGCGTTCTGGATCCATCCCGCCACCGTCGTCGAGGACTTCGATTTGCACGCGACCGGCGAGGTGGGCAGCCGAGAGCCGAATGGTTCCGCAGGATTTTTTGCCCTTGGCGACTCGGTTTGCAGGCGACTCGATGCCGTGGTCCACGCTGTTGCGAACGAGGTGGGTCAGCGGGTCGGAAAGGCCCTCAAGGAGCGTGCGGTCGAGCTCCACATCATCACCGAAAATCTCGAGCTGGATTTCCTTTTCCAGCTTGTGGCTCAAGTCGCGGACGATGCGTGTGAATTTCCCGAAAAGCCCGCCGACCGGCTGCAAGCGGGCGCGCATGATCGTGTCCTGCAGGTTGGAGGTGACGGAGCTGATCTCCTGAACCACGGACTGCATCTCGGAGTCCCCGGAGGCGGTCTCCGAACGGCCGGCGATACGAAGGAGGCGGTTTCGGCCGAGAACCATCTCTCCGGCGAGATTCATTAGCGAGTCGAGCAGGCCGACATTGATACGAATGGTCTCCTCGGGTTTGCGCCGCGCCGACGGCACGGGCTTGGGATCAATCGTGGTAGCCGCAGGACCCGAGGCTGCGGGAGCGCGCGGGGGCTGTGTCGCCACGGCGGACTCGGCGGGAACGAGGCTTTTGGTTTCGGGCTGGGGTTGGGATTTTGCAGCGATGACGGGCGCGGCTGGGCCCTTGGTGGGCGGCGGGTTGGTTTTCACCCATTCGCCGAGTTGGTTGGAATCTATCTCACGGATATTTTCTTCAGAGAGCCCCAGAGCGCCGCACAGGATGAAAGGCTCGAGCGCGGTGACATAAAAGAAGCTCAGGGCCACATCCACGCCTTCGCAATCGGAAAGCCCGGCGTTTTCGGGCAGCGAGACGCGGGTCGAAATCAGCGCGCCGAGGGAGGCGGTTTCGGAGAGGAAGTGATCCAGCGTTTGTCCTTGCGATTCGATCTCGGCGGCGATGGCAGCTTTGACGATGTAGAAATTTTGACCGTGCTTCAGGCCATCCACGAGGCTCGCGGGGTCGAAGGCAAAATCCGCCAACCCTGCATCGGGAAGGTTGTCATCTTGCGCAACCGCGACTGGTGCCGCAGCGGCAGCAGGCTTCGCAGCAACGGAGGCGGGCGGTTTGTGGCCTTGCAGGGGCGTGCCGTTGAGGATCGCTTGCAGGCCAGCGATTTCATCGTCGCACGGAATTTCCGCCGCCCTGTCGGCCTGCGCAAGCATGAGATTGAGTTTGTCCGAGGTGGAAATGAGCAGGCTCACCATCGCCTGATCCGCGCCAATCGTGCCATCGCGGAGGAGGGACATCACGCTCTCCATCACATGCGCGAGCTTCACAATGGGATCGAATCCAAAAAAACCGGAGGCTCCCTTGATGCTATGAACCGAGCGGAAAATGCTGTTCAGCAGCGCGCTGTCTTCAGGGTTCGACTCCAGCGCGATGAGATCGGTCTCAAGAGTTTGAAGATGTTCGCTCGATTCCTGAACGAACAGATCGAGCATTTCCTGATCGCCGTTCATTCGGAAACCTCCCCGGTGCTTAAGGCGAGGTGTTGATCCATGTTGAGGAGTCGCAGGAGTTCAGCGGTCTTGCCGGTGGCTCGCACGCCCGGACTGATTCCGCGTTGACGGCAATCATTCGCCGCCGCGAGGAGAAATTTGATCGTTCCGGAGTCGGGAGCTTCTGTGGCGGAGAGGTCGATTTCCAGCGATGTGGATCCGCTGGCATTTTGGAGGCACTCGAGGAATTCGATCGCGGAGGCCCCGAGGGAGGCCGTATTGACCGGTTGGGAGGGGGTGATTTGGTGGCTTTTCGTCATGCCGCGTTTTTCTTCGGCTCGGAGATCGAGACCAGATTGCCGATTTGCAGAACAGTGATGAGGCTTTCTCCGGAGCTAATGACTCCCGCAATGAAGCGGGTATCGAGCCCGCTGAGCGCCTCGGGAGGGGCCGGAAGAACCCGTGTATCGGGAGGCAGGATATCACCGATGGCATCGACGAGGAGACCCGTGGGATCGGAGTCGGCCATTTCGTGATTTTCGGGAGGTTGTGGCAGCCGAGCGAGGTCGTTGGCGGTTTTAAAAACAATGCATCGGCTCGATGGGCGCGGCTCGTTGGAGGAATGGCCCAAGCGGTCTTCTAGATCGAGAGCGGTCAAAATCTGGCCGCGCAGGTGGACAACACCCCGAACATAGGATGCGGCTAGGCTGACAGGTGTCACTACGGGGCTGCGTAGAACTTCTTTGACCCACAAAAGATCACAGGCGTATTGGCGACCGCAGGAGCTGAAGCCCAGAAGCTGGGA
>JBIPMC010000215.1:0-4070 GCA_044369345.1 Terrimicrobiaceae bacterium | reverse complement strand
AAATTAATAAATCGTTGTTTCTGTTCCATTGGTAACTCATTTTTCCAGGGCATAACCCCCAGTCTATGTGTAACCCATGTCCTCGGTCACTTTGTAACCGATCTCCTCGGTTCATACCAGTCGGCGTCGGAGCGGAGATGGTTCTCGAGGCCACCTACCAATGCCAAGTCACCCCGTGGTGCGTCGTTCAGCCTGACATTCAATACATCATGAATCCCGGAGACACCCGGGATCTCGGCAACGCGTTCGTCATCGGCGGACGCCTCGCAGTCAGCTTCTAACCCCAGCAAAAAATAAACCTGAAAACCAAAATGAAAAAAACCATCACCTCCTCGCTCCTCGCCTTCGCCACACTTGCTGTGGCCATGGCCCAGTCACCGGCTCTCGAGGCGAAAAAACTCAATATCGTCACCAGCTTCCTGCCGATCCAATCGCACACCCTCGCCATTGCCGGCGACCACGCGAATGTGAAGCAATTGATGGCCAAGGACACCGGTCCGCATGATTTCCAACTCACCCCGGCGGATGTCAAAAAACTCTCCAATGCCGACCTGCTTATCATCAACGGTGCGGGCATCGAAGAATGGCTGGGCGAACTGATCAAAAAATCGGGAAACAAAAGCTTGGTCGTCGTCGATACCTCGAACGGGATCAAACTCGTCGAAAGCCCCGAGGAGATTGAGATTGGGCACTCACACTCCCACGCGCATGATCACGACCACGGCGACGGAGCGAATCCCCACATCTGGCTCGATCCTGTGATCGCAAAAAAACAAGCCGCCAACATCGTGGCCGCCCTTCAAAAAGCGGATCCCGCGAACGCCTCCGCTTACGCTCAGAATGGCAAGGTCTATGAGGCCAAACTCTCGGCCCTCGACTCCGACTACCGCTCGACCCTGGCTCCGCTTCCGAACAAGAACCTCGTAACCTTCCACGACGCCTTTCCGTATCTGGCCGCCCGCTACAAGCTGAACTATGTCGGCGCCATCTCGGAATTCCCCGAGAAGGATCCAACGCCGAAGCAACTCGCCGCCCTCGTCGACAAAATCCGAAGCCTGAAAGTGGGTGTCCTTTTCGCGGAGAACGGATACGCCCCCGGACTCCTGAAAAAAATCGCCGGCGAGACAGGCGCTAAGGTTTCCGAACTCGACACACTCGAGGTCGGACAAGGAACTCCCACCGCCTACCTTGACCGCATGGGCGCGAATCTCGAGTCCCTTCGCAAGGCCTTCGGCAAGGGTGATTGATGATTGCTCCCGCTGCCATCGGCCGGAAGCCGCTCCTCCAAATCCAGGGGCTTGGAGTGCGCTACGGTTCCCACTGGGCCTTGCGTGATTTCGACCTCGATGTCCACCAGGGTGACATGGTTGGAATCATCGGCCCGAACGGCGGCGGCAAGTCCACCTTGTTCAAAGCGATTCTGGGGCTTGTTCCGCCAACCGCCGGACGCGTGCTCAAGCCCTCTGGCGCTCTTCGCATCGGCTATGTGCCGCAGCACCTCACTTACGACACCTCATTTCCCATCACCGTGGGGGAATTTCTCACCGTCAACCATCCGGCGAGGTTTTTCTGGTGCGGCGGAGTAGGTCGAAAACAAAAACGGGAAATCACCGACACGCTCGAGCGTCTGCATGTTGCCGACCTGCTCGGGCAGCGGTTGGGAACCCTTTCCGGCGGGCAGTTTCAACGGATTCTGGTCGCCTCCGCTCTCCTTCAAAAGCCAGAGCTTCTCCTCTTGGACGAACCCTCCGCGAGCGTGGATCGGCGTGGCAGCGATGACCTCAGCGATATCTTGGAGGAAATCCACCGCGCCACCTCGCTCTCGGTGGTCTTTGTCTCGCACGATCTTCACTTCGTGAGCCACCTCGCCAAGAAAGTGTGCTGCCTCAACCAAACCTGCTGCGCTGCGGGTGACCCCCAGACTGTCCTCACCGAGCACCTGTTGGCCCAGACCTACGGCGCCACTGTGCATCCATGGCGGAGTTTCCAGCCTGCCGAACCTCTTCCCCGATGAACCTCTCCGAGATTTGGTCCTACGAATTCATCCGCTACGCGCTCATCTCCGCCTGCATCCTCGGGCCGACCTGCGCCCTCCTGGGAGTGTTTGTCACGCTGCGAGGTATGGCATTTTTCAGCGACTCCCTCGCGCACTCGGCCGTGACCGGCGTGGCGCTGGGCTTTCTTTTGGAGGAAAAAACCGGCCTCGCGATCGATCCCATGTTGATAGTATTGGCATTCAGTATCGGACTCGCCTCGCTCATGGCGTGGCTTTTTCATCGCACCACCCTTCGGCCGGACACAGTCATCGCCTTTTCGTTTACCGGCAGTGTGGCATTCGGCGTCATCATTATCGCCTGGCTTCAAAAATACCGGCTCCTCGACGGCATTCTTTTTGGAAGCATCTACGCCAACGGGCCAAGCGATATCCTCCGCCAAGCCATTCTGGCTTTAGTTGTCGGCGGATTTCTCCTCCTGCAAATGCGTCCGCTCACCCTCTCGACACTCAACCCGGAACTCGCGCAGACCCGTGGCATCCGCACCGGTTGGCTGAACTACGCCTTTGCGATTCTCATAGCGGCAACGGTCGTTGTTTCCCTTCGAATGCTCGGAGCACTTCTCCTGAGTGCCTTGATTGTGATTCCACCGGCCGCCGCCAAGCTTGTGAGCAACAGCTTTGCCTCGCTCCTGCTGGTCTCCGCCGTCATCGGACTCGCCGCCCCATTTCTCGGCGTTGTGGCCTCCTGCCAACTCGATCTTCCCACCGGTCCGACCATTGTTCTGGCGAATGTGGGTGTGCTGATTTTGTGTTATGCTGCGAGTCTGTTTCTTGGAAATCGCGCCCTGCATCGAGGGGGGCGCCCCCAATGATTTCCGAATGCCCCTCCCAACCCGCCTCCCGGCGGCGGAGCCTCGTGGGGGATCTGTGCAAGGGCGTCACCCAATCCATGGGATTCTGGGGCTGTGATGCCCGCCATCCGGCTGGGAACCTCCTTGTGGCTTCGGGGTTCGAACGATTAGAGAAAAACCCCGCCCTCACTGAAGGCAGCAGTCGCTACCGCAAACCATGGCGCAATGGCTGCATCGAACTGCACAGCTTTTGTGCGGGATGGTATCCAGCCAAGGGAAATGGCGTTGTTTTCATCCGCCACCGCGAACGCCTTTTTTCCTGCACGGCCGGCGATCCTCCCCGACCTGGCAAATACAACGATCGTCTTGCCGGGGGAACGAATGACGACCTTATCCACCTCGCCGCACCCTTTGTGGAATGGATGCTTGCCCACGAGAACTGGATTTCCTCCCGATGCGGACCGTGCTACCGAAGCGCCTGCTGGCACCATGTGCAGACCTTGCCAGGCACCCGTCCATGGCTCGCGCCGCAGGAAGGCGTGTCATGGCTCGAATCCTTTCTTCTCCACCCAAACCGCACCCCGCGCGCCCACGAGTGGGCATTGAGGAGCTTCCGATGATTTCCTGTCCCGCATGTGGATTCGATGAAAGCCGCCTCGCAAAGAGCCTCCGACTTGGGTGTTCCACCTGCTACACAACCTTTGCTCCTCACATCGCCACCTTCCTGCCACGCCTCCATCGGGGAGTCATCCACACCGGCAAAAAACCGCCCGCCCTCACGGTTGCCGAGCTTGAACGCCGCATCGACCGGCTCGTGGCAAAAGTTCAAGAGCTCGCGCCGGGGTCGCCGGAAGCAACGGGGCTTTGCCAACTCCAATCGTCATGCCATGCCGCCTTTGATCAAATCCAAAGACACAACTACCCTTCCTAAACTCGTTTTTTACCAAACAACCAAAAACCTCTTCCTATGACACCGCTCATCGTCATCGTCGGCTTCCTCGGAGCCGGGAAAACCACCTTCCTCCAAAAGCTCGTTCCTGCCCTCGGAGCCGAGGGACTCAGCCCGTCGCTTCTGATCAACGACTATCAAAACGCCCGAATCGACGCCGAGAGGTTCCGCGGAGTCATTGACGAAGTTACCACGCTGAATGGTGATTGTGTCTGCTGCGGGTCGCGCGACGAACTCCTCGCGGCGCTGGAGCAATTCGAGCACCGATCCGGTC
>JBIPMC010000214.1:0-4086 GCA_044369345.1 Terrimicrobiaceae bacterium | reverse complement strand
GCACATCGTCCTCTGGACAATCCACAACGCGAGGGAAACTGCGTTCGAAATCAGCAGATTGGACACGCATCAGGCTTTAATCGATGAAGCGCCGCGTGAGGTCGCCGTAAGACTCAATCCGCCGGTCGCGCAGGAAGGGCCAGTGCGTCCGCTGGGTATCGACTTTTTCCAGATCAACCTCGACCACCAAAACCTCCTCCTTGTCCACCGAAGCGCGGGCAATGATTTCTCCGGAGGGATCCGCGACGAAGCTTTGACCCCAAAATTCCAAGCCCGGCCCGCCATCCGGTGCCTCATGGCCGATGCGGTTTGGCGCGGCGACATAGCAACCATTCGCAATCGCATGACCACGCTGAACGGTTTCCCACGAGGAGTGCTGGCGTTTGCCGTATTTTTCCTTCTCGGAGGGATGCCAACCGATTGCGGTCGGGTAGAATAAAATCTGTGCGCCCTGAAGCGCCGTGAGCCGCGCAGCTTCGGGATACCATTGGTCCCAGCAAACGCACACGCCGATCCGGCCGAAACGAGTGTCCCACGCGCGGAAGCCGAGGTCGCCGGGCGTGAAATAGAATTTCTCATAAAAGAGCGGGTCGTCGGGGATGTGCATCTTACGGTATTTGCCGAGAAAGGCTCCATCGGCGTCGATGATCGCAGCGGTGTTGTGGTAAAGGCCCGGCGCGCGGCGCTCGAACATCGAGGCGATTAAAACCACCCCGCATTCCTTCGCTACGGCCTGCATCGCTTCTGTCGTCGGCCCAGGAATCGGCTCGGCGAGGTCGAAGTATTTGTGATCCTCGATCTGGCAAAAATAGACGGACGCGAAAAGCTCCTGCAGGCACACGATGTTCGCACCTTGCGCGGCGGCGGAACGAATTCCTCGAAGGGCAGCATCGATGTTCACTGGCACATCGGCTGAGCAGGCGTTTTGAACGAGGGCAATTTTCACACGGGATGGCGGCATGGCGGCATTGGTATTTTTTTCCCGCCGTTCGGTAAAACGAAAACTCTCGTGCGCACGGCGTGAGAGGGCGTCAAGCGCGATGTTGTTGTTGCAGGGAAAACGAAAATCGCGAACATCCCGGCTATGCCGAAAGCCTTTCCGCTTCGGCCTCGATGCGCGACGGAGCCCTCCTCCCCGTATGTGATCGTGGCCAGCCAATTCAATGATTCCTATGTCCAGCCACTGGTGGACAACGCACGCAGAGAACTCGCCGAGCTCGAACCCGGCGCGGCGGTCGAGGTTTTCCGCACCCCCGGCTCGTTTGAGATTCCGATTTTCGTGCAGGCCGCTGCCGAGTTGAAGCGATTCCAAGCCATCCTCGCCTTTGGCGTTGTTTTTCAGGGAGAAACGGCCCACGCTGAACTCATTGCTGAGTCAGTGACCAAGGCCCTTCTCGACATTTCGCTTGCTCACCGAGTCCCTGTAATCCACGAGGTTTTGTTTTTGAAAAACGAGGAGCAGGCCCGGGAACGCTGTCTGGGTATGGAACACAACCGTGGAGTCGAAGCCGCCCGAGCCGCCGTGATGGCCGCCCGCAACCTTTCGGAGGTCGCCTGACTATGGGAGTCCGACGCGATGCCCGCGAAGCAGCGGTGCAATATCTCTACCAACGCGAGGTCCACGGCGACGAGTCTGACTCGAGCCTCGAGGAATTTTACCAAATGCGAGGCCTCAGCCCGAGCGGCCGGAGGTTCTGTGATGAGCTTCTGCAAGGCTGGATGGGCCACCGCGCCGAAATCGACGAGGCGATTCGCTCGCACTCCACGAATTTCGACTTCAAACGACTCTCCGCCGTGGACCGCAATGTGCTCCGCATCGCCTGCCACGAGATTCTCTTTTGTCCGGATACCCCCGCCGCTGTTGCCATCAACGAGGCTATCGAGATCGCAAAAAAATATAGCACCGCCGACTCGGGGAAATTTGTGAATGGCGTGCTCGACAGCATCCGTAAAAACAAGGCCGCCTGAGTCCAATGGCCGAGGGGTTTTTCAAAAGTTTCCTCACGAGGCTCACCGGCGCTCCGGTGGATTGGGAGGAATTGGAGGAAACGCTAATCCGTGCGGACTTCGGCGTGGCGATGACCAACAAGGTTCTCGATTCGCTCCGCAAACGCGGCAGCGCTGTAAAAGCCGAGACCGTGCTCGATGTGACCCGCGAGGAAATCCTGAAAATTCTCCCCCAGCCCGAGCCTCCGCTTTTCCCCCTTCCCTCAAAGCCCAAGGTCGTCCTGCTGATCGGCGTCAACGGCACGGGAAAAACAACCTCCTCCGCAAAGCTTGCCTACTGGCTGAAATGCCAAGGGCGCACCTGCCTCCTCGTCGCCGCCGACACCTTCCGAGCCGCTGCCATCGAGCAACTCTGCCGCTGGGGCGAAAAACTCGGCCTCGAGGTGATGAAAAGCCAATACCAAGGCGACTCCGCCGCGCTTTGCTACGACGCGTGGGACAGCGCGAACCGCCGAAATATCGAATTTCTCCTCTGCGACACCGCAGGTCGTCTCCACACGAAGAGCAACCTCATGCAGGAACTCGCCAAAGTGGTCCGTACCCTCGGCAAACACGATCCCGAAGCGCCCCACGAAAAATGGATCGTCCTCGATGCCACCACCGGCTCGAACGCACTCGTCCAAGCCCGCGAATTCCACAACGCCATCGGCCTCACCGGCGTGATCCTCACCAAGCTCGACGGCAGCGGCAAAGGCGGCATCGCCGTCGCCATCCAGCACGAACTCGGCCTCCCCACGAAATTCATCGGCACCGGAGAAAAAGAAACCGACTTCACCCCCTTCAACCGCAACGACTACATCGACCGGTTGCTGTCGTAGAAAAATCCCCTAACGCCACTCGTGCTTCGGGTATTGGCGTTGGAGTTGGTTTTTGAGTTGGGGGTAAGTTTCGGCCCAGAAGGATTGGAGGTTTTTTGTGACCTGAACCGGGCGGTGGCTCGGAGCGAGGACATGGAGCGTAAGGGCGTGGCGGCCGAGGGCGATTTTGAGTTCGCCTTGGACTCCGTAGAAATCCTGGATGCGCGAGGCGAGGATCGGGTCAGCGGTGTCGGAGTAGGTTATTTTGGCGCGGCGGCCGGCAGGGAGCTCGAGGCGCTCGGGGGCTTGTTTTTCCACGAATTGTTGTTGGGCGTGCGAGAGGAGCGATTTGGCGTGAGGCAAAACGGGGGCGTCCTTGATGTCGCGATAGCATGTGGCGCCGTCGCAGACCAAGAGAATGATGTGGTGCCGCTCGTCATTTCCGAGAACGGGCAATCCCTGCTCGGGGCAGAGTCGGGCGAGGAAATTGACGCGGTGGATCCATTGCTCGACGGAGTCGTCCCAGCCATTGAGGCGAAGATTTCCGGCGAGAACTTCGTCAGCCAGGCAGCTTGAGGCGGCGGGACCGGACTCGGCGTCGCGGTCGCGGTTTTCAAGGACGAGGTCGCGAAAGACTTTCTCGCGGCGGACGACCACTCGGTTCTGTGATTTGTCGAAGAAATGCTCAGCCCGTTCAGTGAAATCGGCGGGGAACATTTCACGAAGCCATGCCTCCTCGATGCCAGTGGCGAGGCTCAGGAGAACACGAGCGTCGCCATCGCGGCCTTCGATCTCGGCAATTTCGGCGGCGACAAGAAAGCGGGCTTCGCTCGCGACACTTTGGCGCGAGAGAAGTCCCCGGCGGCCACGAACGATGTCGCAGACGAGCGTGCCGGGATTCTTCCGAACCGCCACTTGATCAGCAAAGCCCGCGAGGACACAGCGGGCAATCGCCTCGTCGGAGGGCGGTGCTTCTTCGATGAGGAGGGCCTCGGCGTGGGCGATGTCGAGGAATTGCTCGAAAAGTTTGCCGACCTGCCGCGCAGAGTCGCTGTGAATGCCGAGGGAGCGGCATTCGTTCATGCGAAAATCCCGGGAGCGGGCCCATTCGAAGACGCGCATCAGAACCAGAAAGTCCGAAGTGCCACCGCCAAAAATCTCCAGGCGCTCCTCTTCGATTCGTTTGTCCACTTTCAGGAGCATCGAGCGGGTTTGTGTAATGGCGGCGATGAGTGCGGCGGCTCGCACGCAACCCAATTCCTCGGCGGCCAAAAGCATTCGT
>JBIPMC010000213.1:0-4087 GCA_044369345.1 Terrimicrobiaceae bacterium | reverse complement strand
ATCGTGGTCAGCAGGGCATACCAGATCGAAACAAACAGAACCTTAAGCCAGACCCAATCAAAGGCGCGGGTGTAGTTGTGAAATCCAAACTCATAGACGATGCGGCCGAGGGCGTCCCGCTCGGCAAAGCTCACCACGACCATCATGACCGTGGGAGCAACGACAAACAGAGCCAGCCAAGCCGCCAGCGGCAGCAGTAAAAGCCAGGCCATGAGACCCGGCTTGCGGCGGTGAAAATCCGACGCCCCTGTGTTTGCGACTGCCGCTGGGAAGGCCATTGGTTATTCGACCTTCAGAGAGGTCACGAGTTCCTCGATCTCGGAGGCGCGTTCCCCGATGTCCTTAAAAGTTTCCATTTTGGAAATGTCCTGATCGCTCGGGAAGCTCGCAGGGTTGTTGCGCTGCTCGGCCGTGAGAATTTTCACCGCCTCCTTATTAGGATTCAAATAAGGGAAAGCCTCCGAGATTTTTTTGCTCACTTCGGGTTGGAGGATGTAGTTCATGAACTTCTCGGCGTTCACGGGATTCTTGGCTGTTTTCGGAATTGCGAGGCTGTCGATGAAGAGGTGAGTGCCCTCGGCTGGGGTGACCCAATGGAATTTTTTGTCCTCGTTGAGAAGAATCGCGC
This sequence comes from Terrimicrobiaceae bacterium, assembly GCA_044369345.1. Taxonomy (GTDB): domain Bacteria; phylum Verrucomicrobiota; class Verrucomicrobiia; order Chthoniobacterales; family Terrimicrobiaceae; genus UBA967. The sequence goes on along the minus strand of JBIPMC010000213.1, from coordinate 3,459 downwards.
CCTCGCCGCCCCATACAACGCCGATCGAGACATCGCCATTGAGCAACGCAGTTTTCGGGCTGTCCGAGTCGTAGACCTTCACGAGCGGCAGCCAATCGGTCAGGACGCCCTTGGCTTTTTCAAGGTTCTTTTCACTCACTTCGTTCACAGGAATTCCCTTGGAAAGAAGCGCCCAGGAAACGATCTCGCGGGCATCATCGAGCACGACGATTTTGCCTTTGTTGGCCGGCTTGAACACATCTGAGAAACCCGTGATGTTGTCCTTCACGACTTCGGTGTTCACCACGATTCCCACTGTTCCGGCCATGAACGGCACGGAGTATTTGTTGTCCGGGTCGAATGTCATGTTGAGGAACTTCAGGTCGATGTTCTTCAGATTCGGGATCGCCTTTTTGTCGAGGGGGCGAAGGAGTTTTTCCTTCACGAGAGTTTCCACGACATACTCGCTCGGTTGAATGATGTCGTAGCTGCCTCCGCCCGCGCCGAGTTTGGCGAGCATTTCCTCATTCGACGCATAATTTTCGACAGAGACCTCGATGCCGGTCTCCTTCGAAAAGTTATCGATCACATCCTGTGGGATATACTCGGACCAGCAGTAGATATTGAGTTTGTCTGAGGCCTGGGTGGCTCCGGTGAAGGCCAGCGCGACGGCTGCTGCGGCTGACACGATGGATTTGGTGGTTTTTGTTTTCATGGTGCTTTTCTCCTGGCGAGTGTGTGGCTGACGACCGCGACCACAACGGTGGCCGCGATGAAAATGGTGCTGAGGGCGTTGAGTTGAGGGTTCAGGCCGACCTTGGCCATCCCATAAACTTTCAGGGGGAGCGTTTGGGACTGCGCGCCGGTCGTGAAAACGCTGACGATGTATTCATCGAGCGAGAGGGTGAACGACATCAACGCCCCGGAGACAATCGCTGGCATCAGATAAGGCACAATGACTTTCCAGAATGCCCTCGCCGGCGTGGCGCCGAGGTCCATCGCGGCCTCCTCCAAAAACGGATCCAGTCCCTGAAGGCGCGCCTGCACGCCGACCAGCACGAAGGGAAAACAAAAAGTCGTGTGCGAGAACACCAGCGTGGTGAAGCCCAGCGGCAAATTCAGGAGTTGAACGAATAGCACCAGCAGGCTGACACCCATCAAAACCTCAGGCATCACCATGGGAATGAAAATCAAGAGCCCTAGCGCGCGCTGGTAGGGGAAACGGTAGCGGTGGAGCATCCACGCGCCGACGGTTCCAAGAATGGTCGAGAACACCGTCGTGATGCAGGCCACGACAAGGCTGTTTTCAAAAGCGGTGATGAGCACTTTGTTTGTGAGAAGCGCCTCATACCACTTTGTCGAAAAACCCTCCCAGCGGATGTTGAGCTTCGAGGAGTTAAAGGAAAAAATGACCAGCAGCGCGATCGGCAGATAGAGAAAGGCAAACACCAAAAGCGTCCAACCCCCAAAAAAGAGATTCTGAACCTGCGAAGCCCGGAACCGCTTCCCCTGCGGGGGAGTCGGCTTGGTGCCGGGGGAGCTTGCGGAACCGATCACGCATTTAGTTTCCAGAATTTTCCCGTGAAGTCCAGCGCGAGGCCGGTCAGATCACTTGCCGATACAGAAGCGGTTGAAGATTTCGCCGAGGATGTCTTCTGTGTCGGCATTGCCGACGATGCAGCCGAGGAAATCGAGGGCGGCGCGGAGCTCGAGGGCGGTGAGTTCCGGCGGTTCGTTGGCTTGCACCAATGCAACGGCGGATTCGAGCGAGGCGCGGGCGGATTCGAGCAGGGCTTGGTGGCGTGAGTTGATCGCTGCCAGAGATTGGCCGGCGGCGAGGTGATGGACGCCTGTGGCGCGTGCCATGGCGTCGAGGAGTTGGTCGAAACCCGACCCGGTCGCGCAGGAAATGGCTATCGCCGATGGCGGGAGGGATGGGCAGGGGAGATCGGATTTGTTGGCGACGAGGATTTCGTTTTCGCGGAGGGCGCTGGGGATTTCCTCGGTCGAGGCGTCGATGACATGCAGGACGAGGTCGGCGGATTCGAGGGCGCGCTCGGTGCGGGCGACGCCTTGGCGTTCGATGGGGTCGGAGGTTTCGCGGAGGCCGGCGGTATCGGTAAGGCGGTAGAGAATCCCGCGCAGACAGGCGGTTTCCTCAATGGTGTCGCGGGTTGTGCCGGGAATTTCGCTGACGATCGCGCGGTCCATCCCGAGGAGGCGGTTGAGGAGACTGGATTTTCCGGCGTTGGGTTTTCCGGCGATCGCGACGCGCACGCCTTCGCGGAGAATGCGGCCCTCGCTGGCGGTGGCGAGGAGGGCCGATGTGCTGGAAAGAAGGTTTTGGATTTTTTCCAAAAGCAAACGCCCCGTGGCGGGGTCGATGCCCTCCTCGGGAAAATCGATGAACGCCTCGATGTGGGCGACGGTTTCGAGGGCGGAATTGCGGAGGGCGAGGATTTCGGTGCCTAGGCGGCCTTCGAGTTGCTGGGCAGCGGCGCGGAGGGCGAGGGGAGTGCGCGCGGAGATGATATCCATGATGGCCTCGGCGCGGGTGAGGTCGATCTTGCCGTTGAAGAACGCGCGTTGTGAGAACTCGCCGGGCTCGGCCGCGCGGGCTCCGTGGCGGAGGACGAGTTCGAGGATTTTGGCGGCAAGGAGGACTCCGCCGTGACAGCAGATTTCGGCCATATCCTCGCCGGTAAAACTCGCTGGTGCCTCGAATCGGGTTACGAGGACTTGATCGACCATTTCCTCACCATCGAGGATTTTTCCAAACGACGCCGTCCGAGGTTTTGGGTGGGGCGATTGGGTTTTGAAAATTCCCGCGAGGATTTTTTTTGTGTCAGGTCCCGAGATGCGAACCATGGCGATGGCTCCCTCGCCGGGAGGCGTGGCCACGGCGGCGATGGTTTCCTCGAAGGCCGCCATTAGGCCGCGAGGGGTTCGCCTTTTTTCAAGAGGCCTTCCTGATCGAGGGCGCGGAGGTTTTCGATGAACGCTCGGTTTTGCTCCATCGTTCCCACCGACACGCGAATCCACTCGGGGAGTTTGTAGCTGCGCATCGCGCGGACGATGAGGCCGCGGCGGAGGAGGGCTTTGAAAACGGCGTCGCCATCGCCCACATGCACGAGCACAAAATTCGCGGCGCTGGGGACAAAGTGCAGGCCCATCGCAGTGAATTCGGCCTCGAGGTAGGCGCGGCCCTCGTTGGTGAGTTCGCGGGTGCGGCGCATGTGGTTTTCGTCGGCGAGACCAGCAAGAGCGCCGGCTTGGGCGATGCCGTTTGCATTGAAAGGTTGGCGGGTTTTTTGAAGGACCTCGGCGATGCGGGCGGGTGCGAGGCCATACCCGATGCGGAGATTGGCGAGGCCTTGGATTTTCGAAAAGGTCCGCATGACGACGACATTCCGGTTTTCGCGGACATAGCGGAGGACATCCGGCGGGGTGTCGAGGAACTCGTAGTAGGCCTCATCGAAG
>JBIPMC010000456.1:0-4112 GCA_044369345.1 Terrimicrobiaceae bacterium | reverse complement strand
CTCATACTTTTTGTGCTCCTTGCCTTTGCTCATGCAGTAAACCTCCGGCTCGTGCAGGGAGTAGATTTTGTCTCCATCCTTGGGCTTTTGATTCAAAACCCGAACGGCGGTTTCCAGCCAGCGCCGGTCTTTGGTTTCCGCTGGCAAGCCGGCCTCGAGTTGTCGCACGACCTGTCCGGCGATCGTCTTCAAACGTCTCGCCGCCTTACGTGTCCGAACCGCTCCGCCCTTGGTGCGTCGTCCGCGCTGGGCCGCCAGAAGTTTCGGCACTGTGCGCTCGAAACTCTGACGCAATTTGACTCCGTGCTTGTTAGCCAATTTCACCCCGCCTCGCACGATCTTGGCCGCCAGTTTCGTGTCTGTCGGGAAGGTGATATTTTTCTCCTGCACGGTGGTATCAACAACAACCTCCTTTTCCTTGGCCTTCTCCCCGTGCAGTTCGATCGTGGAAGCCAAAATCCGCTCCGCCCCCTCTTTGCCAATGCGCTTGCGAAAATGAGTCAATTCGCTCGGATCGCATGGCGTTCCCCAGCGCATTTCCCGCTCCCCGCAGAAATATTGCGCGTAGGCGCTTTCACTCCAAAACTCCACCACTTCCTCGTCGCTGAGGTTCCTCAAGCTCTTGAGCAGGAGCAGCCCGACCATGCGCCGAATGGGTAAAGCCGGGCGCCCCTCTGTGCAGTAAAGAGCACCGAAGGTCTTTTCAAAACCCTTCCAGTCGATGGCCTGTGCCAAGCGGTAAAGCAGACGGCGCGGATCGAGCTGTTTTTCCAAGTCGGGGAGCAAAAAGGATGTTTGAGCGGTATCCTAAGAAGTGGGTTTCATTGACGCGGATTGCAGAGCTTTTGAATAAACGGGCAGGTTTTGCTTGCAATCCAACCCAGCAAGAATCGTGCCTAGTACATTCCCCAAAAGATTGTTAAAATGTTTTTCAGGGCCGACTAATTCTGAAAACTCAAAGAGAAAACCATCACCTCCTCGCCTTCCCCACACTCGCCGTGACCATGGCCCAGCCATTCGCTCCCCTGACCGAGAAACTCGATACAGTCACCAGCTTTCTGCCAATCCAATTGCCGCCCAGCCACGCAAAAACCAAGCCTCCCGCCCAAAACGACTTTCTTCAAAAGCCGGATCCGGATTGAAGCTGCGCCTTACATTGCATCAAATATTGATCCCATCTTCGGCATGAATAATTTCTGGTATTGGCGTGAGGCTTGTTCATCAGTAAGGCTCGCGACATGGTCGCACACAACGCGCATGGCGGCTTTTGTATCCTCAGCCTCCGCATGTCGCCGTTGAATCGCTTCTGGCAGTAGGCGTTGCGGATCGCTGGCATAAACTTCAAATAGTGCACGCACCAACTTCTGCCCTTTGAACTCCAGCATTTGGGTATTGGGTAGTGCAATCACACGCTTCTCAACCATGCCATGCAGGGCGCACAACAATTGACGCTCCGGTGCAGGCAGTTTAGTTTTCAGCGCAAGCAAGGGATGAGAAAATCTCGCATCTCTTTCCAATTTAATTGCTAATATGATAAAGTGGATTATTTCTCCTATTGCCTTTTTACGTTGCCAAGTTTCTCCAAAAAACATGCTTCCCAACCGCTCCTTGTCAAACCACGCAGGCGTTTCGAAAATATTTGAAAATGCAGCATGCCAATCGCTTTTCCTAACAAGATCTAGAGAAACAGCATCCTCAAGATCATATACGCCATACGATATATCATCTGCCAGCTCCATTAAGGCAGCGTCAAATCCTTTATGCAGTGGCTTACCGCACATTGTGGTGCTTGGAGCTTGGTACTTCTGAAATTGATGCTGGTCCTCGGCTGAAAACGGGGCCAGCAACCAATGAACCAATTCATTTTCACAATCAAGATAGCACTTTGGTGGCTTTAGCTTAGCATTAGAGTGTCGACTATTGTGTTCATATTTCTCAAATTGATTTGAAGCTACAAGTTTGCTGTAGGACACCGGGTATTTTAGGACTCCCAACAAGCTGCGCCTTGTTAGATTCATGCCATGATTGGCACTATAGGGCTCTAAATTTGCCAGAATACGCAAAGTCTGTCCATTTCCCTCAAAGCCACCAAAATCCCGCATTTCGTAATTCAAGGCGGCTTCGCCGCCATGCCCAAACGGAGGGTGGCCAATATCGTGAGCGAGACAAACTGTTTGCACAAACTGATCGCTGGGAAGGAGCTCCAGAGCCTGCCCATATTCAACTAGCGGCAAGCCAATAGCAGATTCCGATTGAAGCAGTCGTTGACGCAGCGAGTGGACTAATCGCACGCCGATGCTAGCCACCTCCATAGAGTGGGTAAGGCGCGTTCGTAAAAAATCGCTTTCGGCTACTCCCATCGTCTGGGTTTTTCCTTGCAATCGGCGGAAAGCTGCTGAATGCACAATGCGTGCATAGTCAATATCTTCCGTGGTGCGAGTTTCAAAAGACCGCATGGGATTTCCACCACGGCGGTCATAGAGCGTTTGCATATAGAGGAAAGGGGTTACAAATTTCTTGACGCGATTTATGGAGAATTAGGTTTATAATACTGCCATTATAAGCCTATTTAATAGCGAGTGATTCTTTGGGCGATGCACATCTTAAAAGAAAAATGAATTAACAATAATACTTCATAAATTGGATGTTAGGATAAGATTTGTTTGATTTTCAGCTTTTGAAGAGTTTAGCGCGGGCTTTAGTCGTTTGATGTCAGACAAGACTCTTGGCCTAGAGAAGTGCCTTTCAAAATACACCACACTGGCGATATTTGTTAGAATCACCGGTTGCATTAATCTGCGCGAAATTTCTCACCCAACCAGCTGCCACCTTCCAAATGGCATCTGCGGGTACCCTTCAGACTACCGCGCGAGAGCGGGTCCATGATGCCGGGAGGTCTGGGGCTTTTTTTTTGGGGGGGGCATCTGTCATGGATTAGTGACCTTTCAAGCCCATCTTATCCGCTCAGCAAGAAGAGCTTCCATATGCGAGCGAATCATCTCGCAATCCAATCGGGAGAGGAGATTGTTAAAAAAACCATTCACGATCAGTCGCCGTGCATTGTCCATCGGAATTCCTCGAGCGGCCATGTAGAAAAGCTCGTCGGCGCTGACGGGGCCGTTGGTGGCTCCATGACTGCAGCGAACTTCGTCGTTAAGAATTTCCAGGCCGGGCATGGAGTTAGGGTCGGCGTCGTCGCTGAGGATGAGGTTTTTGACCTTTTGGTAGGCATCGGTGCCTGCAGCGCCGGGCTGGACCTTGATGAGGCCGGCAAAAATGGTGCGTGATTTGTCGTCAAGTGCGTTGAGGTAGAGGAGGTCGCTCATGGCGTGAGGCGCGACATGGTCCTGCAGTGTGCGCTGGTCGATTTCGCGGGTGCCTTCGACGGGGTTGATGGAAAACATTTCGCTGCGCGCGCCTTCGCCGACGAGGCGGCTGAGGCTTTCGCCGCGGATGTAGGCTCCGCCGAAATTCGCGATAAGCGCGGTGCTGGAGGCGTCGCGGTCCACGATGGTGGAGTTAAGATGGAACGCGGTGGTCTCGCGCGACCAGTCCTGGACGGCTATGTAGGTGAGCTTGGCGCCACGCGCGAGGTGGAGGTCGTTTACGCCGCAGGCGAAGGCGGGGAGCTTGTCGGCGGATTTGAAATAATCGACAACAGTGACGCTGCTGTTCTCGCCGCAAACGATGAGGGTGTGAGGGAAGACCGAAGCGTTTGCGCCTTCGACCCACTGGAAGATTTCGATGGGCAGAGTGACCGAGGTATTGGCGGGCACATAGAGGAACGCACCGCCAGAGACACGAGCCTTGTGGAGAGCGGCGTATTTACGGGAGCCGAGTTCCACGGGCTGGGTCATGAAATATTTTTTAAAGAGATCGGCATGGTTTGTGGCGGCGGATTCCAGCGTTTCCAAAATGACGTCTTTCGGAAGAGCGGTGGCATCACGGTGGAGAAGGGCGTTATTGCCGAGGATCAGCTTGGCGGCAGTTTCCTTCAAGCCAAAGGAGGCGTTGATGAGGCGGCCTTCACTGGCGACGGGAGCGGCATCCAGAAACGCAGAGAGATCGAGAGCCTTGAGATTAGCAAAACGCCAGGCCTCATCCTTACGGAC
>JBIPMC010000343.1:0-2558 GCA_044369345.1 Terrimicrobiaceae bacterium | reverse complement strand
TGCGTCGCTCGTTCATGCTGCCGTCGGTGCGAACCCTTCGTTTGTCGAATTCGGGGGTGGGGGATACCGCGATTCCACTCGCATCGCGGGAGGGCCTGAAGCGATGTGGGCCGAGATTTTTTTAGACAATCGCGAGGAATTGTTGGCGGGAATCGCTGACTTGCAAACCGCGCTGGGCACACTCAAACTTTCCCTCGAAAGCGGCAATCGAAACGCGCTCGAGGCTTTTCTCTCCGACGCCAGGCTACTCCGCTCGCAAAAGCCGTCCACCAAATAAATGGGCACCAAGGAACAACACATTCTCAAATCCCGTCGCGCCGGGACCATCGACACCGAAATCACCGTGCCGCCGGATAAAAGCATCTCGCACCGCGCGGTCCTCCTCGCCTCGCTCTCCAATGGGCGCTGCGAGATCAGCAATTTCCTTGAGGGCGAGGACTGCCGCAGCACCGCCGCCGCCATGCGCCAACTCGGCGTGATGATTGAATCGCCCGAACCCGGCAAGTTGATCGTCGAGGGCATCTCGGGCCGCTTCACCAAGCCGTTCGGCGACCTGGATTGCGGCAACTCCGGCACGACGATGCGCTTGATGGCCGGCATCCTCGCCGCTCAGCCTTTCCAGACACGACTCATCGGCGATGCCTCGCTCTCGAAGCGCCCGATGAAGCGTGTGATCGATCCGCTGCAGTTGATGGGCGCAAACCTCCACGCCGAGGGCGAGAAATCCTGTCCGCCGCTGGTGGTGGAGGGGAGTTCTGGCTTGCAAGGCATCACCTACCGGTTGCCGGTGGCGAGCGCTCAAGTGAAGAGCGCGGTCTTACTCGCGGGGCTTTTTGCCAAAGGCAAGACGACCGTGATCGAGGATGTCCGCTCCCGCGATCACACCGAGCGGATGCTCCAGTATTTTCTCGTGAAAGCGAAGCGCGAGGAGGTCTGGGAAAACAAAAACTCCGCGAAAAACCGCCGCCTCGTCGAGATTCGCACCACGCTTGAGGGCGGGCAGATTCCCGAGTCGATGGATTTCAAGGTGCCAGGTGATATTTCAAGCGCGGCCTTTTGGATGGTCGCCGCTGCTGCGCAGCCCGGTTCGAGGCTTTTGATCAAGGATGTCGGCCTGAATCCCACCCGCACCGGCATCATCGATGTCCTCGTCCGCATGGGCGCGCGCATTCGCGAGGTCATCGAAAGTTCGCTGCACGGCGAGCCCATCGGCAACCTCGATATCAAGGGAGGCAGCCTCCGCGCCACGGAAATCCGGGGCGCCGAAATCCCGAATGTCATCGACGAAATTCCCATCCTCGCCGTCGCCGCCGCACTGGCTGAGGGCACGACTGTGATTCGCGATGCTGCCGAGCTTCGGGTGAAGGAGACCGACCGCATCGCGGTGGTCGCCTCGCACCTCCGCGCGATGGGCGCCCAGGTCGAGGAATTCCCTGACGGGATGGCGATCACCGGCGGCGCACCGCTCAAAGGCGCGCGGCTCCAGAGCCACCACGACCACCGCATTGCGATGGCGTTCTCCGTCGCGGGACTTTTCGCCAGTGGCGAGACGGTTCTCGAGGATACCGCCTGTGTGAACACCTCGTATCCCGGCTTTGAACAAACCCTGCGACTCATGCAGAAGGGAGGCAAAATGAAACGCAAAACGCGCGAACTCACCGGCCTCAAGGGTTCAGGGAAACCCGCCGTGCGACCCGCCTCCTCCGTCTAATGGTTATCGCGATCGACGGTCCCGCCGCCTCAGGCAAGAGCAGCGTCGCCCGCAAGCTCGCCCGCCGCCTTCATTTTTCCTATGTGAACTCGGGCGCGATGTATCGCGCGGTGACTTGGGAATTGCTCCGCGAGCAGATCGACACTGCCCGCCCCGAGCGCGTCGAGGCCGCTTTGGCCCGGATGAATCTCGACAGCGGATTTTCCGAAAACGGCGATTCTTACATTCGCATCAACGCAGAAATTCCCGATCTCGAACTCCGCCAGATCGAGGTGAACCAAGCGGTGTCCTCCTACTCCGCGATCCCGGCGGTGCGTCATCTCATCGGCCACCGGCTCCGCGCGATGTGCGAGGGAATCGATGTGGTGATGGAGGGTCGAGACATCGGTACGGCGGTTTTTCCCGACTCGCCGCACAAATTCTACCTCGACGCCTCCCCGGAAATCCGCCGCCGCCGCCGCGCCGCGCAAGGCCAGGACGATAGCATCGAGCACCGCGACAAGATCGACTCCACGCGCCGCGTCGCCCCGCTCGCCGTGGCCTCGGACGCCCATGTCGTTGACACCTCGCATCTCGATATCGAGGGCGTCGTGGAGCGGATGGCCGGGATTCTGAAAAAAGCCGGCATTCCCGTGGGATGACGATTGTTTACAATATTTTCCACAACCTCGCGAAGCTGCTCGCGCGGATGTTTTTTTCGCTTCGGGTGGTACATCCCGAGCGCATGGTCGAGTCCGGCCCGCTGATCATTGCGGTGAACCACTCGAGTTTTTTCGATCCGCCGCTCGCGGGCATTTGCAGTCAGCGCGGGGTTTTTTACCTTGCCCGGAAAACGCTACTGAAATGG
>JBIPMC010000422.1:0-13432 GCA_044369345.1 Terrimicrobiaceae bacterium | reverse complement strand
TCGCCCCCTGATAGCCATGACTGTAGAGGCCATATTTATTGAAATACAAATACCCGACCCAATCTAAAATAGCTCCCAGCAAAAGAGCTACAAAAAGCACTGCATAGAGTCGGCTTACCCGATCCACCAGATACCGCCGCCATTCGAATCTCCCTTCTTGGTAGAGACTCCAAACCTTACCGCCTACCAAAAAACCGCTGATCACAAAAAACACCATTACCGCCTCATGGCCGAATCCGGTAAGGAAATAAAACGCCTTCGCCAGTAGTCCAGGAGCCTGCAAATCCCCATAATCTACAAAAACCAGACTGCGCGCGTGCTCCGCGACCACCAACCAAGCCGCCACCCACCGCGACCAATTTAAAAAATCCGACTGAGTGGGGGAAATTTTCAAAATTTTTTAACCACAAGAATGCAAGAGCCGCCTAGGCAATCCAGAGTAGAAAGATGAGGATAAACGCTTTCGGCACTGTGGCGCTGGCAAGAAACATAAAGCGGCTCGCGGGGAGCCGACGGAGAGCGTTGCCAAGACAGAATGGACTATGTTTTCCCGATTTCGCTATCCTGAATTAATTGTCGGTTTGAATTTTTTGCTTCTTTGATGAAGGCCACAGCTCCGTCCAACCATGCCAAGCGCTGCTGGGCACTCATTCGATGAAACTCTGTGTGGCCATTAAAATCTTCAGTACCATGCCCACGGAGCGCATCAAGGGTCTCTTTAAACTTCAAATCCGAAAGCTGGATTGCTTCAAACATATTTTCTTAAAAATTCGATATCAATTTGATCCTTCAAACGCGGCGGGTCAATGGCCAATTTAATTTTCAAGAGCTTGTTTTTTGTAACAACCTTCAGAGATTTGCCATGAAATTCAAGCGTTTCGACATGATCAACTAGCGCCGAGTGGGTTAAATCACTTCGCAGAAACATATCAACATGTCTTGTCGGCCGATCAGGATCAACGAATGAAAAAACAAGCGCTTTTTTCTCATGTATAATGTGAGCCAGAACTTTGTCGTCTAATAGACTCAACGGATCTATGGGAACTCTTGGTTTTAATCCCAAGCGCTCCATCACATCGAGAAACTTAGCGAAATTTTCATAGTCCGTTGCCACCGCGATATCGACATCCATTGTGACTCTTTCCACACCATGCAGCACACAAGCCACACCTCCACCGATAATGAAATCCACCTCGGCATCCACCAATGCGGCAAGTATCTCTTCGTAATCACCCATAGATTTTTTCAAATGCCGCTATCTTTTAGCCATGATTTTGTCAATCAATCGGCTTTATCACTCCAGCAGATCTCATTTTTTCCAAAATAGCAACATAACCCTTCGCGCTGAGATGCACCCCGTCGCTCGTCATTTCAACACCCAAAAATCCCTTTTCATCTGCCAAAACAGAATCCAACTCAATAAATCGATACCCATTCTTATTCGCCCCCTCTGTAAGCTTAGTATTTATTTCCCGAATTACGGCATTGCGTCCCCCCGCCCCCTCCCACCAGCGCGCCATCGGCGGAATTCCTAGGACGAAGACTTGCGCCTCCGGCGCTGTACCAGGTAAAGAAGCAGGGCCACTCGCTGAGCGAGTGAGCGATGATTTTTCAGAATCCCGTGCAAGCCCGCTTGTGGAGGGATTTGAAAACGCAGCGCCGCTTGGCTTGCCCAAGCCCAGTCCTGCTTCTTCCTCTGTGTTCTCTGTGCCCTCCGTAGTTAAATTTATTTTCAGCTTTTCAGCTTTTCCCCAGGCCGCCTCAATAATTCGCTCCGCGACCGGCCCTGCGCCCACCCCCTGCAACACATCATTCGTCCCGATCCAGATCACCACCGCATCGCCACGAAAATCTGCATCATCGCCAAGCCGCGCCAGCACGCCCGCCGAGGTATCCCCATCGATTCCTCGATTCGCCACCAGTGGTGCGCCCAGCATCGCATTCCACTCCCCCTGCGCCGTCAGGCTGTCCCCCAGCATCAGAACCCTCGCCGACTTATTTCTGTCCAATTGAAACATCTCCCTTCGCGCTTGATAATTCCGGTTTAATTCATGGTGTGGAACCAAACCCAAAATCCGGCCCTCTTCCAAAGCAACCCGCTGTATCTTCCTCAAAAGCCCATATCGTTCATTGAGAAAAACCAGAACACCGATGAGAGCCAAATTTAGCCCTAAAGAAAAAGCAAGGAACCACTTTTTCATGCAATGTCAGATTCAAAACTTTCCAAAATAATTCTCGCATTTTCTCCCCAGGAATTCTCGCTTTCATACCGATCCCAAGCAGGGGCGGGAATGGAGTGTAACTGGTGACGAGTGGCGAGTTCGTTTGAAGCTATAATAATTTCTTCAAGGTCATCTGGTTCGACAAACACGCCAAGGTGGTATTTCTGCACAGCAGTTTTTAAAGCGCTAGGCCCAGACGAAGCCAGCACGGGCTTCCGTGCGGACACAGCCGCATTCAGCACACCGCTCGCCGAGCGGAATTTCGCGCTGTAGGTTACGAGCACCATATCGCAGGCTGCAAAAAAATCACCCACCTCCTCGTCGGGAATTCTTCGGATATCCCAGCGGCAGCGCGACGCAACTCCCAACTCCTCAGCCAGCTTTTTATAAAACTCCGGCGGCCTCGAAGACCCCGAATCCCCCTTACCCGCCACCAGCAATTTCACATTCTCCGGCAAACGCGTCATCGCCCGCAGAAACAAATCCAGATTCTTCCCATCGCGAATCTGGCCAAAGGTCAGGAAGACGACATCCGGCGGAGCCGGAGTGGTGAGTGGCGCGTAACTTGTGGCGAATAAAAAAACAGAAGCACTCGCGGAGCGCGTGAGCGATTCAGAAACAGGCGAGACGGCAAGCCCGCTTGCCAGAGAGCCTGATTCGGAAGCGCAGCTTAGCCTGTCCAAGCACGGCCCTGCTTCCACCTCCGTGCTCTTTGATTTGCTCGTTACCACTCCCTCACCCTTCGGGCCAACCTTAGGTTGCTCCATCTCACCCCCGCCCGGGCGCTCGGTTGTGTCTCCTGAGGTTAAATCTGAAGAGAACCCCAGCCGCTTTCTCATTTCGAGCCGCCCGATTTTCGGCTCAGCCACCTCATACGGCCCATGCGGAATTTGATGCACCTGAATTCCCACCGGCTGCTTCCCCCCGAAATCCACCGGTGTGTTGTCATGCACGAAGATATGCCGCACGAACGAATACCCGAGCCCCACCGACCACCGATGCCACCACAACGGCCCCACCACAAAATCCCTTACCGGATCGTGCGCAATCGTTCCGATCACTGCGCCTCGCCTCGCCAAGCTCCTTAGCGGCCCCACCCAAAAAGGCGCAAAATATTCTTTGTAGCAAGCGAAAAGAACAACGACCTTGGCAAAGTTTGGGAGATTGCGAGTAGCGAGTAACTGGTGGCGGGGGGAACTGGTTTGTGCAAGGTTTGTTGCCAACTCGGCAACTTTTTTCGCATTCCGCCTCTGGCCCAGAGTCAACCGCCAAACCTTGCTGAGCTTTCCAACAGCACAAAACGGTGGTTTTTCAGAAGCGAATTTATCTACCACAATCCCATCCTCTAATCGGTCCACAGGAAAACTCGGTTTGCACAAAAAATGCACCTCCACGCCTTCCCGTGCGATTGCGGCAGACTGCCGGATCGCATACTCCATGATCCCGCCCGAGTCCGCTTCGCAGACATAGAGAAGCTTTTTCAATGTTGTTCTTTATAGTTTTTTAAATAAAGCAACTTGATTAGGCATCAACCTAGGGAAAATTAGATACATCAACTTTACGGCTATATTTCTTGGGAATTTCGATCTATTCGGGGTTATCAGCCCAAACTTATGCCAATCATATCCAAACCCAGCACATTTAAATAACTCGACTAGCTCTTCCCTGCTCCACTCCCGCCAGTGCAAACCAACACTCATTCCAGTGCCCGGTTCAAGATTCCAAATTAAATGCTCAATCGGATTAAGGTAGCCTTTTCCAGTTAACATTCTACAAATATTTTTTGCCGAAATAAGATTGGGAGTTGCGCAGTAAATTTTTCCATTGATTTTCAGAATTCTATTAAATTCTCTTAAAAGTGGAATTGGATTGAAGTTTAAATGCTCAATAACTTCGTTGAAAATGATTAAGTCAAAACTCTCCCCGCTAAAAGGGAGAGTATTATCCTGTAGATTAATTCTACAAGATTTTATATTTTCCTCTTTGAAAATAGATTGAATTGCAGCGTCATTTATCACAAAATCGATATCACAAGCAGTGACTTCGTTACCAAGTTTTTTTAATGCCACCGATACAACCCCAGTAAACGATCCAACATCCAAAATTGACAAACCACTTCCGATTTTACAGACATCGTTGAAAGTTCGTAGAAAAGTATGCTCTAAGTCTTTGTTATATCGCCTAGAATCTTCAAAACTCATTTTCCTCTGTGAGCTTTTTGCTATTGCGTCATATAGTATAGACGAATTATTTTTCATTTTTTAATGGCACCTAAAAAAATATTTCCAGAGAAATCCGCTTGCGCATAAGCTTGCTTGAATACGGCTTTTTTCTTAAATGCCGGATTTTTTCTAATCGCCATTAGGATCGCATCAGCCAGCTTATTTGCATCCTCTTCGGGCGCCCCAATGCCCTCCCCGTGCGATCGCACCACCTCTTCAAGATCCGTTCCCTTCGTGTAAATCACAGGAATCCCCATCACGCAGGCTTCGATGGAAATCCGAGAACAGCGTCCCTCGTAGGAAGCCACCCGATAAGGCAAAACCAACCAATCCGTCTCCGCGAGTTCCCGCAAATAGCCCTCCGGCGAAAGCGGGTTTTCATAAAACCGCACATTCGCTCCCAAATGCCCGAACATCTCGCGATCCATCCAAGACCCATCCGGCATTTGAAAGGCTTTTGGCCAGACTATTCGAAACTCCGCATTCAACTCTTCTTTTTCTTTCAAAATCTCCAGCGCCCTCATCAGCACATCCACCCCCTGCTCATGCCGCGCAAACCCATAAAAGCCGAAAACTACCCGCTTCGCTGGGGCAGAAGCGTCAAGAGCTGAGCAATCAGCGTCGCGTCTTTTCAGTATTTCCGATATCTGCTTATCAGCATTTTCTTCCTTCGGCTTAACCACCTCCACCGGATGCACCACATAGCTTACCGGCACACCCAAAAACTCCTCCCACGCCAGCCTCGCATACCGTGTTTCCGCAAAAACATATGTCTGCGGGTGGACTTTCAAAAGCCAACGCAGTAAAAAGCGCACCAATCGAAAAGAACGCGGCTTCGCCTTGCCGATCCGTGGATACCAAACAAAAAGCAAAACCAACTTGGGCATCGATCGCCCCAACATCAAGGCCACCAGCAAAAACAGCAGCACATGCGAAATCCAAGTCGAAAGACAAAGAACCACATCCGGCCTATGTCTTTTCACGGCCGCGGTGCATACCCAGAAATTCCTGAAAAGATGCTTTGCCAGCAAAAGCGCCCGGTGAAATTTGTTCTGCACACGCCATGGTCCGCTGGCCGCCAAACCCGCCATGGTCCACATGGCCGGGATGGCGTTCAATCGGCGACAGACAAATTCCTCGGCTTCCTTGTTTGCGTAAAGAACCACTTCGGTTTCATCCGGGCGCGCAGCAGCAAGAATCGAGCTATAATAGGCCAGATGATGGCTTTTTCCATCATAGAGCTGCTCCTCGAAAATCAGAAACCGGCAAGCCATGTTATTCTTTGCCTGTATCCATGCCCCGCTTCAATGTGCTTCGAATATCGATAATTTCTCCACCAGCGCTTTCCACGACAACCAGATTCGCCATCTGATGACAGGTTTCGACCTCTTTCGAAAAGATTTTGCCTGCGTCATATATGGACAACTCATATTTGATCGTCGTTGCCGGATCATAAAGTTTCCCATCGGAGCCTTGCCCCGTGGAAACAATCCAAACATCAGGTCGAATCTCCAGAATGCGTCTTTGCAATTCGACATACTCCTTGGGAATCAACAAACCGTTCTGGGCGATCGCCATTTTCCCGCGAATCAATTCCCAGTTATAGGAGACAAAAGAAATTCCAGCAGCCAAAAAGGCAACCACTGTGGCCGACTCCAAACCGCGCCGGATAACTACCTGGGGCCGCACAGCTTGAATCACCCAAAAAATGCAGGCCAAAGTCAGTGGCTGAACCAATGCAAAATAGCGAGCTGTCGCAAAGGCCGGCACCTCAGGTTCGAATACGGACCCCTTTTTCACCTCATAATAAATAAGAAATGCCATGTTCACCGCCTGCAAAAGAAGCACCATGGCAAGCCAAATAGGAATTTTCCAGAAATCCCGTATAGCCAACCAAGCCAAACCGCCCAAGACAGCTACGGAGATAAGCGCGAAGCCTGCTTGAGCCAGGCTCCATACCGAGGAAATCCCCCCTGTCACACAAAAGTAAAGCCCCTTCAAAAGCAAAACCCAACGAATTTCATCCTTGGGCTCCGAGGTGAAGGGATCGAACGAGCCGGTGAGATAATACACCGTTCCTAAGAAAAAGGCCGCCGTCGTTGCCAGCGGGAGCACGCTTCGCATCCAAAGGCCCGGATTTCGCCAATCCTTTAGCGAATGCATCCACACCCAAAGAAACCACACTCCCGCGAACATGACTCCATGCCATCGTGTCCAAGTCGCATAAATGATCCATAACGCCGCTATCATTGTCTCGATCCATCCGACATTCCTCTTCACCAACAAGAACAACCCGGCCATAGCTGGCCAAATCAGTTGATCCGTTGTGCTTGCCGGCATATAGAGCAAGCTCTGCAGTAAGACAGCTAATGCAATCTGCCAGAAGGGAATTCCGTATTTTCGCCCAACATAAGTCCACAACACGCCAGTGAAAAACTTGTTTAAATAAAATACTGCACTTGCAGCGAAATAAACCGAGCCTCCGATCCACAGGAAGAAAGCCAGCATCATGCTGTAGCCTGGGGCAAACCATGCAAACTTATCCCGCTGTGCGAGCGAGGGATCGAAAATCGACCCCGGCACCATCTTACTCGGCGGCACCCTCAGACCCTCACCATCTACCACGGAAATCGCCGCTGCCAACTGCGGCGATTGATCGCCGGAAAGTAAGAAATTGCCTCTATAGATCATTAAACTAAGGAGACAAGCCGATAAACCAAGTGCGATCCCCTGTAAAATTGTGTTACGCTTTTTTGAATTCATTACTGATTTTTAGTATTTAAGGCGTCTTAAAAACATTGCAGGATTTGCAAGGCTAGTTTCGGCGAGGTGTTTTTTTAACTCTTTTCGAATTCTGATTATATTACACTGATTTGTAATTGATTTTTTGAGCAGGTTTTCATAAACGCGAACGGCGATGCTTGCCATTTGTGAAGAAACTTTTGCACCTTGATTTTCCAAATGCCGCCTATTGGTGCTAAGTGTGGCCCAAGTGGACTGAAAGGCTTCATCAAATTTCCGGGCGCTCACATCCCGACTATTTTCTGTGTGCTTGCGGTAGAGTGCTCCGCCGCACTCGTTCCAATGGATTTTCTTCCCATAAAGAACTCTAAACCAGAATGCGTTATCTTCAGCTGGGAAGTCATCTAATTCCTCAATCCATGGACTCGTGCCGCCCAAAGCGTCCCTCCGAATCATTGCTGCGTGGAGCGCCCAAGGTGAGTAGGCATAAATCGAATCCGGAGGAGGACTGAATGGCGGCTTCCAGCCATTCGGAAAATGGATTTCGAAAATATCTGGTGCCTCGGGATAAAAAGTTTTCCAAGGCCCAGCAATGATTTTGGCTTCAGGATAAGACTTTAAAACTGCAAGCCGCTGCTCTAAATAATCCACCTCCAAAAGATCATCGGCATCAAGAAACAAAATCCACTCGCCCTGAGCTGAGGCAAGGCCGAAGTTCCGGGCAGCTCCGGGCCCATGAACCTCAGGCGGAGCCAAAATCAATCGCACTCTGGCATCCCTCTCCGCGAAAGCCGCCACCACCTCTGGCCCGGAATCCGACGAGTGATTTTCCACCACCAGCATTTCTAAATTCTCAATCGTTTGAGAAAGAACCGAGTGGATGGTCTGCTTAATATAAGCCACCTTGTCGTGCAAGGGGCAAATAATACTAACTAGCTTCACTTTATGAATTAGAATGAAACTGCTCGATTGGAATGGAAAGGGATTTTTGTATTTGCCTTAACTCTTCAAGAGAGATTTTCAAATCCGAATATCGGTCATGGATTTTTTTCCATTCGCACCAAGTGCCAAGAAAAATCTTAATAAACCAAATCTCTCCGTGCAGCAGTTTGAAAGCTGATTTATAAAGGAAATAACAATATTCCTCGTACAGACTCACGGAGCGCGGCAGCGTAGACCATGAAAATAACAATCTCCCTCTGAGCATCAATCGATCCACTTTACTCCCAGAAAGGGAATCCCAAGAACCATGTTCACGATGCAGAACCACGCTTTGGGGCTCGTAGAGACAACGCCACCCTTTTCGCCATGCACGAAAACACAAATCCACATCTTCGGTATAAGCGGGATAATAAAGCGGACTAAATCCCCCAAGTTTCAAAAATTTTTCCCTCTCAACCGCCATGAAGCCTCCGCTGCAAAAAAGTGTGTGGCTATTAATTTGGCGTTCGTAATCGGGGTTCCAATAATAATCACCATGGTGATGTTTGAGAAGCATTGGCCCAAATGTGCATTTGTCTCCATCCCAATTTTTAGAGGCAGCAGAAACCGCAAAAACATCCTGCGAATCGAAATGACGCAAAAGCGGGGGCAGAAAGTCCTTGCACAGCTTGAGGTCATTATTCAATAAAACAAGAACTTCGGCTGCCGATTGCTTGGCGTATTCATTGTAGGAGAAAAGATACTCGTTCCTTGGAGCCACCCAAACCTCCACGCCCGAATAATTCTCTCGAACCCAGGCTGCATCATCTGCAGGGCTTTGATTATCAATTACAACAACTCGACAATCCAAACCATAGCTATGAGCTTCTCGAATCGCCGTGGGCAGCAGATGCTCCAAATGGTGCCGACCATTATAATTTAAGATCGCCAACTCAACCTTCATAGGATTTCACAGCAGATAAGTGGCGCGTAAGTAGGGTCGAAGGCATGCGAGCGCTGCACTGAATAGCGGGACAAGTGGCTTTCCGTGCATCACCTCATTTCTATCCGACATGATGAACTTTAATGAATTCATCGACATCGCTATAGAATAGTTTTTCATTCTCTTGAACTTTACTGATGGGCCAATCCCACCATTGAATTTTTAATAATTTGGAAATCTGATCTTCCCGCAGTCGGAATTTAATGAATTTCGCTGGCACACCGCCAAAGATGGAGTAGGGAGGAATGGATTTTATTACAACGGAACCAGCGGCAATTACCGCCCCGTCGCCAATTTTTACACCCGAAAGAATAATTGCATTCAAGCCGATCCAGACATCATTACCGATTTCAATATCCCCCTTCGATTTTGCATCGAAATGGGGCGCGTAGCCACAACAGAGCGCTCGAATTGGAAAGGTTGAAACATGATTCGTGGGATGGTGCCCGAAAACAAATTTGACACCATCTGCAATGCTGCAAAATTTTCCAATCCTCACCCGATCATCTGGATGATACGGAAAAAAACTTTCAGGCCGAAATCCATAAGTATATTCGCCGATTGAAACTTGAGGATGGAAATGGGGAAGAGCATATTTTCTTCCCTCAAAAGAATGCAGATATATTAGCTTATTAACCTTGTGCGATCCAGATAACTCAGGATGCTCAAGTCCCCATTGAAAAAACTTGAGGAAAAGCCTTCTTGCAATGCCAAGTTTAGATGCCATATAATCTATCGGGTGCCTTTTGCTGCCAAATTCTCAATCTGGGTTTCGAAAATTGCTTGCAAGCGATCAGGGCTGAACAGTGTCTGGTTCAATCGTTGCGAAGTGGCTTTGAGTCGTTCGACCTCGGCGGGGTCCTTCATTAACTTTTTGGCCGCTGCGATGACGCCTGCGGGGCTATCTGTTTCCACTACCAAGGCCGCTTCCTCGCGTTTAGCCAAACGCGATGGAGTGCAGTAATCCGGCCCCCAAAGGATCACCGGCTTGGTGAAGGCCGTGTAATCCAGAAATTTTGTGGTGAAGCTGGTTCGCATGAATAATTCGTGCTCGCGCTCGAAACTCATCACAACAAGCAGCGCATCCGCACCAGCCAGCACCTCGGCAGCTTTCTCTGGCGGCATGAAGCCAAGGCAGATGCCTTTTTCCTTCGCCTGTCGAATTTCCTCCTCAGGCCAGTCTTGCGTAGGACCTACAATCTTAATCTCCTGATCAGCTTCCTTTGTCACAGCGTTAACAAGTCGTCGGAGCATCCGCCCGTAAAAACCCTGTGCATTTCCCACATAAACTAGGCGAAATTTATCTGATTTGGGCGGCCAGTGCCGATCAGGCACCCGATGTTTTCCAGGCATAGGATAAATCACATGGCTGTTTGGATGATAGCCCAGTTCTTCCTGCATGCCATCACTCGTGCAAAGTGCAAGGTCGCATTCTTTGAAGAGTTTCCGAAATCGTCGATCCAAAATGGATCGAGTCGATTTACATCCGAAGTGGCCTTGCATAATCGGCACCCAATCCAAAAATAAAACCGCTAACGGGAGCTTGTGTTTTCGGGCCAACTTCTGCGCAACATAGCAAAGGCTATTTTCAGCCAAAGTGAGAATCACATCCGGTTTGAAGCAATCGATTGTCTTTTCAAACTCCAAAAATCTCAGCCTTGGCCAAATAAAATTTTCATAATCCGTTATCCAGTTTTTTAAAATCGGTCCGAATCGTGACTTTTTGATTTTTTGGAATGGAAATGGCAACTCCAGTTTGGTGTGGATCAATAAATCGTCCGCGAAATCCGCATTGCTTGCTACATGTAATTCAAAAGGCTGCCGCTCTACAAGATGGCGATACATGACAATTCGACCACCGCAATCATTTCGCGGAGGAACGATACTAACTAGCAGAACTCTTTTTTTCAAAACGCCCTATATAATTTTTTTCACTCATTGCAGCGATAAAAGCTAACCCACGGCGGCGCCCTCGACGAACAGCCATCTCGATTTTCTTCTGCAGTTTCGAAGCGCGTAAAAACTTATATTCTTCCACAAGTCGATCAATCAATGGCTTTCGCTTAACCATCGCCTCGCCGATGAGATGTTGATAAACAACTGATCCGGATTCGCTATCCTCGATAAGTTTAAGCAAGTAGGATTCTTGGATACGACTTGGAGGGATTAAATGTGTCAGCTCCAATGAGCAAAAAACACCGCAACCCAAACCCATATTCAAACCGATTTTTGCGATGTGAATATCTTCACCACTTGCCAAAAACTGCTTTCCGCGTCGGCTAAAACCCGGGATTTCTGGCTTGGAGTATGATTCTTGGTAATATTGTCTTAGAATTTGCCGACGCATACACATTCCCGCTCCCCATGGGAGCGTGTCGAATTCCCCCGTGTTTCCCCATTTATCGGAAGAAATTTCTCGAATGCAAATTCGCCAGAGGTGTGGTCTCAAAGCGTCCTCTGGCTGAATTTCAAACTCGGGCACAACTCGTCCGCTCCATGATCCGAGCTGAGGCCAACTTGAAGCGATTCGTAGAGCGTTCTCTAAGTAATCTGCTTTAAGAACATTGTCATCATCTACAAAAACAACCAAGTCACCTTTTGATTCCCGGATACCCGTTAATCGCGCTTGAGAAACCCCCAATTCCTCTTCCCTCACAACCCGCGCCTGCAAATGCCAACTTAAATCCAGACTCCCAGCCAGCGATTCATCCGATCTGTTATCAATAACCAACAATTCCCATCGCTCCAAAGGCAAACTTTGCATGCGCAAAGCCTCCAAAACTCGCTTAAGATAATCCATCCGAGGATTATGCGTGCAAATCATTACAGAGATTTCGGAATTCATAGAATTGATGAAATCAAAACCCTAGCGCACTTAACTAAAAGCCCAGCATAAATTCCTGCCAATAAATCATCCCACACGATGGAGCCAACAATTTTTCGCTTCTCGATCCAGTGGATTCCAAGTTTGAAGATGTCAAAAAAACGAAAAGCAAAGAACGCCGCGAAAATAGAAACCAATCCCGGCCCTGCGATCAACAAAGCCAAGCATATGCCCGCTACTTCATCCAAAACCACCTCCCTGGGATCCTCAGCGAAATAATGCTTTTTCGCCCAGCCTTCTAGCAAACAGCATTGCACCGTGGACAGCAGACACACCGCAGCTAGACCGAGATGCCATGGCCCAACATCAACCAAACCTTGCCAGACCCACGCAAAAACACAGACCCACGCGGATGCCGCAGTGGCCCCGATCATTGGGAGACTTCCGGTTCCTCCGAAAGACATGAGGCCGTGCCCCGTTAAGGCCAGTAGCCGCCCGCGCCAACTTCGCTCTCCCTTTGCAAGTCCCTGCCTTTGGTAGTAGTATTCGCGCATTCCTGGAACAGCAACCCCAGTCATGCGCGAACCCACTACAGCCGAAATGCCTGTCTTCTCACAAAATCTCATTCCAAATTCCTGGATTCCGGCAGGCAAGCAAAGTTGGCGCCAAGCCCCCTCAACGACCGAACCAAGAGACTTGTGGACTCGATGGCTTTTGGCGAACACCAACTCAAAGCCGACTGGGGCATCGGGACTGGCATTGCTAACAATAGCAAATGCATCCAAATCTGAAAAATCCCGAGGTGGTCCAAAAAAAACTTGAGACCGGCCGCTGGGAGCGAGAAAAGCCAACCGCGCCGAGACGCGATCAATTTCCCCCGCCCTGGACGAGCTTGAAGAATCCGACATAAGAAACAAAATCCAACGGCGTGTAGATTAAGAAAATCGTGAGTGCGAGTGTGAGTAAAATACATAAGATAAGCAGGGGACTTTTAAGTAATTGTTCTGGCTCTAGCCGAGCACCCTGCGAGGTGATCGCCGTGTTGAAATACGCAATAATGGCCACGACCACCGCGGGAAACGCAAACACGAGGTTTGGCCGATAAACCGCCACTGCAGTTCCAGCACAAAAGCAGAAGAGGTTTGCATAAGTGATCATTGCAATCAGCAGAGATTTTTCCGTGTAGGTTTTAAAGGAGCGTCGATAGGCCCCGCTCCGTTCCGGAGAGTTGATAAAGCGGTATTCCGCATAGCGCTTGCCTGTCATCAGCAATGCACCAAACATCCACCACGCCATGATGATAGATAGCGGCGGAAAAGAATTCTGGGGCGCGATCGCATACCATCCAAGCCATAAGCGGATCGGATTGTTGAACGACTCTGCAATCACATCCATAAACGCCCGATCCTTCAAACGCAGCGGCGGCACATTGTAAACCAACCCGCTCAAGAACAACAAAAGGAGGGAAACCAGATAGGCGGCATTAAAAAAAGGCCAA
>JBIPMC010000465.1:0-4121 GCA_044369345.1 Terrimicrobiaceae bacterium | reverse complement strand
GGTAGAAACATTCCAAGGTGCACTGCCATTTACTGTAAAACTGGCGGTAGTGCTAACCCCGCAACCCGATATGGTAGGTATAGATGCGCAAGGGTTATATACTACAGGGCAGCTATTTCGTATGTAACTCATGCGGGTGCTAGAATTTAAAGCCGCACAAGAATAATTATTCATTAATATAGAGTATGTGCCGGTAGAGGGACAAGTCCAAACAATATTGGATTGTACGCCACAATTATCGTCAGCCGACACAAGTAGTAACCCCCCGACACCGTTATATAGCCTAAGGTAGGTGTCTGCAGTAGACTGACCACAGGTAGAAAAGGTATACGTACACCCGGCTGTAGCGGTAAATGTAAAAGCTCTATGGCCAGTAGTGTAAGATGCTGTATAAGCTATAGTTGCCCCCGGTGTTATAGGTACTGTTGATGTAGGAGTAGCACAATATTGTGCATTTAAACTGACAGGCAAAAAAGCTATTAAGAATAATGTTACTGAGAATAAAAGTTTTTTCATAACAGTTGTAATTAATTGGTAGTCAAAAATATTGTATCAACTAGGTACCAAATAGTTTAAAATTTATTACAAACCTACCAGAACCAAAAAATGAGGCTTATGCCCTATGGCCCTGTATGATTTGCCAATCTAAAAAATACCTACTATATAGTATTTAAAGGCGTTTTAATTATTATAAGTCATATATTTTTAAATAGTGTAAGTAAGAAATAGCTGGTGTAATTTTAAGATACCGGTAATATTAAACATAACTCAATCAGAATCTTACATATCGCAATTCTTTAACCAAGTCAAATTTTTAAATGTTATAAACAATAATAATTAACAAAGTAATGTATTTTTTCGATAAAATACAATAGGGTTAATCCCTTATTCTGTATGAATATAATAATTTAATTATCAATACTTTACTAATATTTACATGTTATGAAAATTTTAAAAAATCATCGTAAAAACAAAAAAACACATCGATATAATTAATTTAATGAAAATAAAATCCTCATCCATCTCAATCGTAAAATAGAGGCTAACCCCGACCAACTGACATCAAAAGAAGTTTCTAAAACCTGTAAAGAGATGAATGTGAAGATAATCCTTGTTAATGGTAGGATTTATTATGGTAGTGAATGGATATTCCGTTCAAACTGACCACCTTTTTCCGCGTCAAATTGACCACCTGTTTTCAGGTGATGATTTATTTGAAAATGGCCCTTAATATTTAATGTCAAGAGGCTAAAATAACTGATATTAAGCCGGATGTTATAAACTAAATTTCTACCCAAGATAAGCAGTTGTATAAAAAGCTTGATCTTTCTAGTAGTTAGCTACTTAAAATCAAGCAGAACCGTCACCTATGCTCCCATGTATAATGGCGGTTTTTGTTTTTGCATTATTAACTCTATACGATTAGTTTTGCTTTGTAGTAATTAGTTTGTTGTTCTAAATGCAGTTGCACAATTATGCAACTATATAAAATCGCTTAAACGATGCATTTATTTGTTTACAATACATACTCTGTTGCTTTATACTAATGCGGATAGTTAACTATCAGCCAATAACAAAAAGAAAAAACTACTTGTAGGTTTATTTTAATACTAACTTATTGGTAATAAACTTCTTTATAGTTACATAAACAAAACTATACAAGCGTATACGGCCGTAAACGTAGTTGTTTTTGTAATGGCTAATGGTTTTACATAGCATAGTGCAATAAACTAAATACAGGCTTGATTTAATGTGTCTTACTAATTATATTTATTTTGGGTTTTTTCATTAGGCTATTTGTTAACTCGTAATTAGCCAGTTTAGTTTTGTAGTTATCATTAAAGTAAATTTCAAAAGGCTTCTTTTTGTTATTTGCTATGTAGTATACCAAAATACCTTTAATAACTATTTTCCAAGACACGGACATGTCTGCATCATTAATATGTTCTTGCAGGTCGTTTAGCTCATCATAAAAACCAAAACAAAACTGAACCATTTTGTGCTTGTTGAAGTACTCTTTAACATCATGTAGAGTGCCATTTACAATAAAGTTATCGTAGCCTTTTTCTATTCTATCATTACGTTCTTGTACTCTACACAAATCAGAACAAAATTTAGCATCGTTTCTTTGTGCCTCTTTAAAACATTTACATCGCAAACACATGATTTTAGTGAGTTTTGCATTATACTTTAACTTCTTTTTGTTGGTTTTTTCCATTTTTAATTACGGTTATTTTACGGCTAAATACACTTGCATTTCGGTTGTTTTACGCTTATTAACGTCTTGTTTTACGGTTATTTTCTCATAGTAACATGTTCTTGTTTACCGGGTTGCTATTAAAAAATTAAGTATCGTTGTAAAATTAAGTATTTTTTATTACCTTTGAAGTATAAAACATATTATATACAGCATAGAAAATATAAAATGAAGATTGAGACCTTGTTAAAGGATATGATGCAGCATATAGCTACGGCTGATTTTGGCGAATACTTTCAGCAGTACACCCAGCTATCTAAAAAGCATTTTAAGTTGGCCGATTTGGATATTTCGCCCCGTGAATTTTATTTGTGGAAAAGCAAAGGCCTTTCGCCCTTAGCTGACAAAAACACTGTAGAAGAGGATAAGCGAGAGTGGGTAAGACTTGATTTTACCCAATACATCTGGCTTATGATGGTAAAAACCTTGCGCGGGTTTGGTTATTCTTTCGAAAATATTAAGCAATGCAAGGATTCGTTATTCAAACAGACCGAGCTGTCTGTTAATGCCAATACCGGCAAGGACAACACAGCTGTTATTGATAACCTATACCAGTACTTTGCAAAAGATACCCTGCCCAAAGAATTAAAGGGTATAATGCATGCCGTTATTGCCAGCCCGGAATTTCAAACCCAAGTGGAGGGCTTGTTTACAAAACAGCGCCCTATGCTGGAGATCATCATTTTTGAAGCTATCACACATAAGAACACGGAGGTTGGGGTAGGTTTTTTTGAAAACGGAGAGTGTCAGCCATTTAACTGGGATATGTTTTTAAACATCGAACAGTGGCAGGAGTCAATCAGCAAGGAGGATGTAATCAGGTCTACCATGCGTAGGCCGCATATTTACATATCTATCACTAAATATATAGCTGACTTTATAGTTGCCGATGAAAAAACAGGCGGTGAATTATCCTGCGTAATACTATCCGCAAGCGAACAGGAGCTGCTTCGCCAGTTTCGCAGCAATGAGTACAAAACCATTACGATAAACTACGACAAGGGCATGAATACCAAAATTATAAAAACCGAAAAAGAGAAACGGGTAAAAGAAGCCGAGATAGCTAACTATATACAAAATATAATTTTTGCGCCGCATAGCAAAACTACATTTACCAAGACCAACAACGGCGATTTGATTATCAATTCAGTAAAGACGAAGAAACTGAATAAATAAAGACCCACAATAAAAAATGAAACTGCATAAAACAGAACATACGGAACGAATTAGGCTTTATTACTGCACAGCACAGAATAAGGCAAAGCGTCCATTTAAATGTCTACCAACAACCAGTTAAAGAAAAAGAAAAGATTAAGCACCGAAGAACTTAAAAAATGTAAAGGCTTTGAAGAGTATACCCAGGAACAAGCCGAGCAAGCGATTTATACACTAGAAACACTGTCTATACTGTATTACGAGTTATTTATTGAACAACAACTAAAAGAATCACACCATGGCAAAATTAAGCAATAGCCACCAGGGCGAACTATTAAACCAATTTGCCAAAGGCAAGAGCACAGCGCATGTTGACTTAGGTATTCAAAACTGTGTAATATATACCCGGGTTAGCTCTAAAGAGCAAATGGATACCAACCAGAGCCTGGAATGGCAAAAAAAGTATTGCATTGAATATGCACTTAAGCATAATCTACAGATTAACGGGTACTTTGGGGGGACTTATGAAAGTGCCAAAAGCGATGAAAGGAAAGAGTTTAATCGGATGCTGAAGTTTGTTAAAGCCAGTAAAGAGAAAATATCGTTTATCCTGGTGTATAGCCTGGACCGTTTTAGCCGCACGGGCGATAGTGCCATTTACATTGCGGGGGAACTTAAAAAAATAGGTATTGCTATTATGGCGGTTACA
>JBIPMC010000212.1:0-4127 GCA_044369345.1 Terrimicrobiaceae bacterium | reverse complement strand
CGGTTCGGATTTCCCTGGAGCGAAATGACGCCCTTCATTCGGAAGATGTCATTGCCCTGCTCGCGGAGGAGTTTGGAAAGCCAGTCGTTGAGTTTGCGCGGATCGCAGGCCCGGTCGGACTCGATGCCCACGCTGGTCACGGTGTCATCGTGCTCATGGTCGGGCTTGTAGGCGACGGCGAGAAGCGGTTCGACGGCGTCGCTAGGGCAAACGCGAAAGTCGAGCTCCTCCGGGTAATGCTCGGTGAAGGCTGCGTAGAATCCCACTTTGGGAACCTCGAGCTGCCAGGTCATAAAATCCCCGGCGAGGATCAGGTCGCGACAGGCAGCATCACAAGCGAGTCGGGCTCCAGAAGCGGCCTCGGCGGACTCCTCCGAGAAGGCGCGGACGGCTTTCTCGCGCGCCGCGGCCATCGCCTCTTCGGTAGCGGCTTCGACAGAAACCCAACAGATTTTCATCGAGGGGTCCGGCTGCTGATGCGCCTCCAGCCTGACCTCGCCAGCGGGAAGCTCAAAAATCGCACCCCATTCAAACGGGTATTCCGGCTCGAGAAACTTGGGATCGATGCTCATGGCGTTCTCGAGATTGAAGCCTCCGACATCGAGGACCTTGTCGATCTCGATCACCGCATTTCGGGTGCGGTGGAAACGGGCGACGCCGTTCATTCCCTTGATGCGCGCCTCCAGGCGATCGAGGTCCGCAGCAGGAACGAGGTCGGTTTTGTTGAGGATGATGACATCGGCAAAGGCGACTTGCTCCTTGGCTTCGTCGGAGTCGTCGAGGTGCTGCCAGATGTGCTTGGCATCCACGAGCGTGACCACCGCGTTGACATGGAATTTTTCACCCACTTCGGGATCGACGAAGAAGGTCTGAACGACAGGGCCGGGGTCGGCGAGGCCGGTGGTTTCAATGAGGATGTGGTCGAACTTGTCCCGCATCTTTCCAAGACGGCCGAGGATACGAATCAAGTCCCCGCGCACGGTGCAGCAGATGCAGCCGTTGTTCATTTCGAAAATCTCCTCCTCGGCATCGATGACGAGCTCGTGGTCGATGCCGATCTCACCGAATTCGTTTTCGATCACGGCAATTCGTTTGCCGTGGTTCGCGGTGAGAATGTGGTTGAGGAGCGTGGTTTTTCCGGCTCCGAGGAATCCCGTGAGGACGGTGACTGGTGTGCGATTTGTGGTCATCATATTCGTTGGTTCAATGTTCGTGTTGGTGGTCTGTTGACTGAACAACCCACTCTGGAAACGGGTCGCGGAACTTGGCCCACTTCTCCTCGCCCATGGCGAGTTCGCGGTCGTTCAGCAGGCAGGCTTCCAGCTCGGCGAGGAGTTTTTCTTTTTCGAGGTCCTGACCGATGTAAACGAGCATCTGCCGCCGGTCGCCATGGGGTTCCTGCCAATCCTTCATGATCGAGCGCCAAGTGTCGTCGTCATCGGGCCAACTGGATTTCGGCGCGGCGGCCCACCAGAAGCCTGCGGGGCGGTATTCCGCACTGCCGCCGGCTTGCGACCAAAGGCCGATCATGTTGTTGCGACTGGCAAGCCAGAAGTATCCCTTTGAGCGGAGCAAGCCCGGCCGCTCGGTGTGAATGAAGTCCCAGAAGCGTTTGGGATGAAATGGCCGCCGGGCGCGGAAGACGAAGCTTTCGATGCCGTATTCCTTGGTCTCCGGCGTGTGCTCGTTATTCAACTCCCGCAGCCAACCCGCCGAGGCTTGGGCTTTTTCCATGTCGAACCGGCGGGTGTTGAGGATGCGTTCCAACGGCACGCGCCCACGCTGCGACTCGATGATTTCGGCGACCGGATTCAAATGGTGCAGGATGGCGCGGAGTTCCTCCAACTCCGCTGTGGAAACCAAGTCGGTTTTGTTGACAAGAATCACATCCGCGAACTCAACCTGATCCACAAAGAGGTCCGAGATTGTGCGTTCATCCTCTTCGCCAAGGGCGAGGCTTTTTTCCTTCAAGGAATCCCCCCCCTCGTAGTGCTCGAGAAAATTGGCAGCGTCCACAACCGTGACCATGGTGTCGAGGCGGGTGATGTCTTGAAGTCCGGTCCCGCTCTCGTCGGCAAAGGTGAAGGTTTGCGCCACAGGGAGCGGCTCGGAAATGCCGGTGGACTCGATCAAGAGGTAGTCGAAGCGCCCTTCCTTCGCAAGGCGGCCCACTTCTTTCAACAAATCATCGCGCAGCGTGCAGCAGATGCAGCCATTGCTCATTTCGACGAGCTTTTCCTCCGTTCGGCTGAGCTCCGCCCCGCCCCTACGAACAAGCTCTGCATCGATATTGACCTCGCTCATGTCATTTACAATCACCGCCACGCGCAGTCCCTCGCGGTTGTTCAAAATGTGATTCAGCAGAGTTGTCTTTCCAGATCCCAGAAAACCCGAGAGCACGGTGACAGGCAGCTTTTGCGAAGTGGAAGGCGTCGATTCAGAGGAATTTGTTTTCATGATTATGGATCGCATCCGTTGAGCGAAGATGCATTCCGCTTGCAATAAGACCTGCGAATTTCCTATTCAATCTTATAATGCAAAAAACTTGCAATAATTGACCGTTGGGTTTCTGACCTTTCGAATGCGGCCTCAAAAAATGCTCTGGTGAGAGTTTGTAAGCTTTGTTTAGCCTCAAAGCCTTTCTAATCACATGAGCCTACAACTTCCCAAAATCGGAATCCGCCCCACGATCGACGGCCGCCTCGGCGGTGTTCGCGAATCACTTGAAAAACAAACCATGGCGATGGCAAAGAATACCGCCCTCCTCATTTCCGCGAACCTCCGCCACCACACTGGAGAGGGGGTCGAGTGTGTGATTGCCGATACTTGCATCGGAGGTGTGGCCGAGGCTGCCGCGTGCGCTGACAAATTCCGCCGCGAGAATGTCGGCGTGTCGCTCACTGTCACGCCTTGCTGGTGCTACGGCTCTGAGACCATGGACATGGACCCTCACACGCCGAAAGCCGTGTGGGGCTTCAACGGCACGGAGCGTCCGGGCGCGGTTTATCTCGCCGCAGTTCTCGCCGCGCACACTCAAAAAGGCCTGCCTGCTTTTGGTATTTACGGTCGTGATGTGCAGGATGCCGGGGACCAAAAAATCCCCGCCGATGTCGCGGAGAAGATTTTGCGTTTCGCCCGCGCGGGCCTTGCCACAGCCACGATGCGCGGCCGTTCCTACCTCGCGATGGGCGGCACCTCGATGGGCATTGCCGGGTCGATTGTAGATCCCGCATTGTTCGAAAAATGGCTCGGCATGCGTGTCGAGTCGGTGGACATGACCGAGTTCATTCGCCGCATCGAGCGCGGCATCTTCGACAAGGTCGAATTTGGCAAGGCTCTGAAATGGGTGAAAGCGAATTGCAAGGAGGGCAAGGACTGGAATTCGGCCGGCAAGAAACGCTCGCGCAAACAACTCGATGCCGAGTGGGAGACGAGTGTGAAGATGGCGCTCATCGCCCGCGACCTCATGGCCGGAAATCCCAAGCTCGCCAAGCTGGGCTTTGGCGAAGAGGCGCAGGGCCACCATGCGATTGCGTCCGGCTTCCAAGGTCAACGCCAGTGGACCGACCACATGCCGAATGGTGACTTCCTCGAAGCTATTCTCAATTCCTCGTTCGACTGGAACGGTCGCCGCGCGCCCTACATCGTGGCCACGGAAAACGATGCGCTCAATGGCGCGGCCATGCTTTTCGGCAATCTCCTCACCAGCACCGCGCAGGTTTTTGCCGACCTCCGCACCTACTGGAGCGCCGATGCCATCGCGCGCGTCTCGGGCGAGAAAGTCCCCGAAGCTGCCTCGAACGGCCTTCTGCACCTCATCAACTCCGGCCCCGCCGCGCTCGATGGCTGCGGTGAGCAGACGATGAACGGCAAGCCCGCGATGAAACCTTTCTGGGAAATCTCCGAGGCCGAGGTGAAAGCCTGCCTCAAGGCCACGAGTTGGCATCCCTCGATTACCGAGTATTTCCCCGGCGGCGGCTGGAGTACCCGCTTCGCCACGAAGGGTGGAATGCCCGCGACGATCTACCGCCTCAACCTTGTCTCCGGCCTCGGACCCGCCCTGCAAATCGCGGAAGGTGAAACCATCGAGCTTCCCGAAAAAGCCCATCGCGTCCTCGAGGAGCGCA
>JBIPMC010000019.1:0-13460 GCA_044369345.1 Terrimicrobiaceae bacterium | reverse complement strand
CTCGTATTTTTTCGGCGGGTTCTCGGCATACTTGATCGAGCCGTCGGGACGCTTGAAAAACCACTCGGGATGCTCTTGGACATACGGGTGGTCGGGCGAGCAATTAATCGCGAAATCGAGCGCGATCTCCATGCCGCGCTTTTGGATTTGGGCGACGAGCCAGTCGAAATCCTCAAGCGTGCCAAGTTCCGGCGCGACATCCTTGTGTCCGCCGCCGTTGACTCCCTGGCGGCGATTGCCAATCGCGTAGGGCACGCCGGGCTCTCCGGGTTGGCAGGTGGTGGAATTATTGCGTCCCTTGCGGTTCGTCTCACCGATCGGATGGATCGGGGGAAAATAAATCACATCGAACCCCATGGCCTTTGCGTCGTCGATGCGGACGAGACAATCGCGGAAGGTAGATCCCGAGTCGGCTTTCCCCTCCGCCGAGCGCGGGAAAAATTCATACCAAGCCGCGAAGGTCGCCCTCTCGCGGTCCACCCACACGGGAAGAAATGGCTCGGCCGTTGTGGAAATCGAGCGGTCGGCGTGAATCGCCATGAGCGCGCAAAGTTCCGGGTCATGCGCGAGGGTGTGGGCTTTTTCCGGCTCGGAGGCGCGCATGTCCTTCGCGAACTTTTTTAAAGCCTCGCCATCTGCCCCCTTCCCCGCTCGCTTGGAGGCAGACTCAATGATGCCCGCACCCTCCAAAATCTCGCTCTGCAACTCGCGCAGCCCGGCGGCGAATTTTTTTTCCAATTCGTGCTGCCAAGAGAAAAACATATCGCCCCACGCCTCGATCGTGAATTCCCATGCGCCCGGGCTCGTGACCCAAAACTCCCCGGCCCAACGGTCGTTGAGGAGCGGACGCATTGACATTTCGTTCCAAGCCGACTCGCCAGTGCGGCGCCATTTCAAGAGTGCCGCCACTTCGTCATGGCCATCCTTGAAAATATCGGCCTCGACTTCAAGCGTTCCGCCCACGGGCCGCTTCACGGCGAAGCGGGCGTTGTCGAGCGAGGGAGTGATTCGGCGAATGACGACGGTTTCAGGGCTTTTGGTCATGTGAGTTCCTCCAGTTTTTGCACCAGCGGGTCGAGCCCATCAAGGCCAGAGGTGACCTTGAGCAGTGAGCGCAGAGCCACAGGCACATGGGTGAGAAATTCGAAGCGGCCTTTTTGCAGACCCAAAAAACCGTAGGCCCCCAGCGCCTGCATCAAGCGCTGCACCGCGCACCAGCGGAAGGCATCATCGAATTCCGCCGAGACGCCACCACAAAGAGATTTATAGTAACACAAAAGCTCACCCCGCTCGCCATCGTTCAGCGAGACATACGGATCGTAGAGGAGCGAGGCTAGGTCGTATTGAGCGAGCCCGTAGCGCATACCTTGGAAATCAATCAACCACGCTGCCCCCTCACGGATCATCACATTTTGCGATTGGAAATCGCGGTGCACCAGCACACGCGGGAGCGAGGCCAACCGCTTCGCAGCCGCACGCAGCTCGGGGAGCGAGGCCAGCGCTGCCAACTCCTCGGTATCGGTTTTAAAAAAATTACCGAGGCAGTGCTCGAAAAAATACCTCTGCTCCCAAAGGTAGAGATCCGTGTCAAAAACCTTCTGAAGTTCCAAATCTCCCACCCCGTCCGTGGCGGTGGCATTGTGGTGCATGGCAAAAACGGCATCGAGCGTGGATCGATAAAGCGCGTACCGCGTAGACCAGGGACTATTGCGATGGCTCCAGAGATCGAGTTCGCCTAGGTCTTGCATCCAGATCAGGCTCTCGGCCTCATCATGGAGATACACCTCCGGCACCGGCACACCCGCCTTGGCGAGAAAACGCGCAATGGCAACATACTGGCGGTTCTCCTCCCTGTGTTTCGAATACTTGATAAAAATCATCGAGTCCCCGCCCAGACGAATGCGGTAGAACTTGCGGTCCGAGCCGCCTTTTTCGAGAGGTTCAACCGTCGGCGTCTCGGAACCAAAGGTGGGAAACCGAACGCTCGTTAGCGAGATCACATCTTGAACAGCCAGCATGGCGCCGCATCCAACACCCTGCCCGCTAACGGTGAAAGACAAATCACCGTTTGGCGGTTTTCAACACCTGCTCGTAGTTGTCCAAACGCTCGGGGAGGCTGAAATCCCGCGCCTTCGCGAGCGAGGCCGATCTCATCGCGAGAAGTTGGTCAGGGTCTCCCAAAACCTCACGCAGGCCTTTGGCGAAATCCTCGGGAGTGAGATCGCAAAGCAGGCCGTTTTGGCCATCGGCAATAACATCCATCAACCCGCCAATCCGGCTACCAACAATCGCCAACCCGTGGCGCAGTGCCTCGATGCCAGCCATCGGCAAGCCCTCAGAGGTCGAAGTCATAAGAAGAATGTCGGAAGCGCTGAGACGCGCGGAAACCTGATCCGCCGCCATCCACCCCAAAAACCTCACGCGATCGGAAAGTCCGTTTTTTTCGACACACTCATGCATCGGTTCAGCCAGTGGCCCCTCACCGATCACCTCAAGTTGCCACGATAGATCTTTGAGCAGCGACAGCGCCTGTACAGCGAGGAGGGGATTTTTTTGAATGCTCAACCGGCCTACCATCACGAGTCGCGGGGGATTTTTGATCTCCAAGTTCTGGGGTGGCTCGACCATGGAAACGCCATTCAAAATAACCTTCGCGGATACGCCGCAGTTTTTCTTGGCCAACTCCGCCACAAAACCACTAATCGCCGTTACAGCCGCCGCGTTTTTCCAGATCGGTTGAATCAACGGCCCGAGCCAGCGGAACAGTTTATCCGTTTGCTCAGGCACCCCGCCGGGCACATCGCCAAGGTGGGCGGTCAGAACATATGGAATTCCCGTGAGCCAATGCAGCGCCAGCGCCAGCGCGCCGGTGGGAACCACAAAGTGGGCATGAATCACATGGGGGTGCCAAGTCCGACAGAGATGCAAAGCAGGAAGAAAAGCCGTCAGAAGAAAAAACGCCATCTCCGGCACCGAGCAGGTGTCCTCTCTCTTGCGAAACGACTCAGGCCGCAAAACCTCGACGCCATCGACAACTGCCTTTCGTGGCAAATGTCGTAGCCCTGCCGAAACGACCTTCACCTCATGTCCCCGTTCCGCAAGACCGCTCCCCACCGAAGCGGCCACGCGCCCCCCACCCCCGCCCACTGGCGGGTATTCGTAGCAAATGACGAGGATTTTCATGGTTCAACTAAGCCGGCCTCCCACGACTGCTCCTCGGAGAATACCGCCATTTGAAGATCAATCGGGACAACTCCGAGAGGAGTTTTCAAAAAATTGTCGGGCTCGGGATCCACGATGCCCCCCCCATCCACCGAGAGATACCAGCCAAAGGAGGATTGAGGCACAGGAACAAATTCGTCCTTTTTAAGATTAGCATCGATCTCCCACTTCTGGGGCGCGACACCAGACTCGAACCACTCCTGCGAAACTAAAAGCGTGGGGTGACCGTACGGCTCGATCAAAACCATGCTCGGCTTCTCCGAAATGCAAACTCCTTCAAAGGGAATAACGCTCCCAAAAACAGATACCTGCCGAGCCTGACGCATCAAATATTCCAAAGGGGAAGCATTCGCACGAACGAGGCAGCCATTGTGATGAACCGGAATCTGACCAAAAACACCGGGCCATGTTCTTTTCAGCGCCCGGTTGTCCTCGGGGCGGTGGAAAACTTCGTGTTCGCTAGTGCAGTTCGAAACGATTTGGAAAGAATCAATCGATTTGGCGTCGGTTATACGCGATTGCCTTCGAATCCAGCCGTCAAGGGCTTCCGTACTGCGGATTCTCGATGACTCTCGTTCTGTTTTCGAGCCACTTCTGGCCAGAATTTCTGCATCGAAATCAATGAAATCGCTTGCCGGACTCCCCTGGTCTCTGAGCCTTTGATGACTTGGAACAGAATCTAAAGATTCAGTTGCGGGCAATGATTCAGCTTGACAACTGCTCCTGTCAAGGTCTCCGCCCGCGCCTGAGCTGTCATCGCTCATAAAAGAAATCGCTCGTAGATGGCCTCCACGGCGGAGTTCATTCGCTCGGCGGAAAACCGTGCTTCGATTTTCGCGCGGGCGTTGGTGGCGAATTCCGAGGATTTGCCGGGATTTTCCAAAAGGGTGGCGCAGCGGTTGATGAATCCATTTGTGTCGTGACTTTCGACCAGGAATCCCTCCAAGCCGTCATCAATGACCTCGGCAATCCCGTCGAGTTTTGAGGCCACGACAGGCAACTCCATGGCCATGGCTTCGAGAAGCGTCATGGGCAGTCCCTCGAAACGCGATGGCATCAGCAGCATGTCGGCAGCGGCATAGACCTGTCGGGTGTCGGAAACATAGCCTGCAAAAACAACCCTGTCCGAGATTCTCAGTGTGCTGGCTTTTTTCCGGAGAATGGCCTCCTCTGGCCCCTCGCCCGCGAGAAGAAAGTTCAACTCCGGAAACCTCCGCGAAAGCGCGACGGCAATGTCTAAAAAACCGGAAAAGTTTTTCTGCGGGTTCAAGCGACCAACTCCCGCAATGACTGGGGAATCGGGCGGGAGGCCTAGTTTGGCCCGGGACTCCGCGCGCCTAACCGTGCCAGGCGAGAAACGGCGGAGATCGATGGCATTCGGGACGAGCGTGATTTTTTCCGGCGGGATGGATTCGTGTTGGATGAGAAAATCGCGGCACGCACCGGCGACGGCGATGATGTGGTGAGCAAATTGGTTGGTCGTTTTATCGAGAGCGAGGAGGAACTTGTTATTGATCCGTTGGGGGTCGTTGGTGTGGTCGTGATTAAGAATCAATGGCACGCCGAGCAAGGCCCCAAGCGGCTTGGCGATGATGTTTGAAGGAATGAGATGACAGTGGAGAATATCCGGGCGGTTCGCAAGAAGGAGCGCCGGGATTGTGGCGAGATACAACGGGAGATGTTTTTTAGGGGAAAGCGAGTGGACTTTGATTCCAGCCTCGCGCAAGCGATCCCAATAAATCCCGCGCCCATGCATCGTGGCGACTTCGTGCCGGAAGTGACGGCTGCCGCAGGTGGCGAGATTGAGAACGACCTCTTGTGCTCCGCCGAGGTGCAGGCTGTCGATGACATGGAGAACTCGTTTCACAGTGCGTAACGGCGGTTGCTCCATTGCTGCCAGACATATTCGCACCAAAGGTGAAGGCGCTCGTCGGAACGACCGGCTAGGTGCGATTCCAAATGCTCTCGAAGAAGAGAGTTTGTCGGTATCGGAGACATGCGACCGGTTCGCAGCCAGGCACCGACTGGAGTTCCAAAGCCCTTTTTCTTGCGATAAACAATTTCGGCGGGCAGGAGTTTTTCGGCGGCGCGCTTGAGGAGGTATTTGGTGGTCTTGCCGCGAAGTTTGAAATGATGTGGCAGACGACGCGCGAAATCGGCGACTTCGATATCGAGAAAAGGGCTACGCACTTCGAGCGAGTTCATCATGCTGGCACGGTCGGCCTTCGCGAGGATTCCGTCCTGCAGGTAAATTTCGGTGTAAAATTGAAGCGTGCGGTCCACGGGATCAGTGGCCGCACAGGATTCCCAAGCCTCGATCGCCTCGCTGTAAATTTCCTCGATGGAAAACCGAGATTGAGTGAGGCGAGAGAGATCGGAGGGTTCCAACGCCCCAATCCAAACGGGATTCCAGAGCCTCGCAGGATGATCGAGACCGCGCAGGGTGCGTTTGATTTTAAAATCGAGGCTGATGTTTTTGTGGGAAACAGGGAGACACGCGGCCAAAAGTCGCAGGGCCTTGTGGAGGGGGCGAGGGATTGATTTTTCGTAGAGCGAGGCAAGGCGCAGGGCCCGGAAGGGATCGTAGCCGGCGAAGAGTTCGTCGCCGCCATCTCCGCTGAGGGCCACGGTGACTTTTGTGCGAGCGAAGCGGCAGAGCAGCCATGTGGGCAGGAGTGAGCTATCGCCCTGCGGCTCGTCGAGCCGATCGAGGATTTGAGGCAGCGCGGCGAGAGCTCTGTCCAGACTCAGAGTGTCCGTGTGGTGATTGGTTTTTAAAAAATCAGCGACCTGCGCTGCAAAATGCGACTCGTCAAAAGAGGGCTCGCGAAAACCGATCGTGAAAGTTTCCAGAGTGCTCTCAGGAAGACTGCGAACCGACAACGCGGCTATCGTGGAAGAATCGAGCCCTCCACTCAAAAAAACCCCGAGCGGCACATCAGCAACCAGACGGCGGTTTGTCGCACGCGTCAGGATTTCGATCAACTCCTCCACCAGCAATGACTCCGATTTCTTGTGAACATCCGGTTCCAGTTTGTTTCTCCACCAGCGCTGGATGAGCGGCGCGGAACCATCCAGTTTGACCGTGAGGTGATGCCCTGCGGGCAATTTGAAAACCCCTTCGATGGCCGTGTACGGCGCGGGAATCAAGGCATGGGCGAGGAATTTGACCCGCGCGATTTCCGACTCATTGCGCGGCGCCAGCGGATGCTCGAGCAAGGCCGTCAACTCGGAGGCAAATCCGAATGTGCCGTGTCGATGAAACCAGGAAAGCGGCTTTTTGCCAAAGCGGTCGCGGGCGAGGAAGAGAGAGCTGGTCGGCGCATCGAGAATCGCAAAGGCCCACATGCCGTTGAGCCGATCAAGCATCGCAGGGCCCCACTCCCGCCAAGCATAAAGCAAGACTTCCGTATCCGAGTGGTCGGTGGCAAACACATGCCCCTTCGCCTGCAACTCGAGTCGCAACTCTCGGTGGTTGTAAATTTCGCCGTTGAAAACGATGCCCGTCTGCCCATCAGCGGTGAACATCGGCTGCACACCGCCTGCGAGGTCGATAATCGACAACCGCCGATGCCCTAGAAACACACAGGCCTCTGGTTTTTCAAAAAAACCCTCGGCATCTGGCCCGCGATGGGCGATGCGATCTGTCATCCGGCGCAGCACCGCAGCATCGCCCGCGCCGACAAATCCGGCGATGCCGCACATCAGTCGGCAGAGGTTTTCGCGTCAAGATTGCGGGTTTCGCGAACAAGATAGATGGCCTTGTTTTGCGACTCATGGAAGGTGCGCGTAACCATCTCGGCAAGGAGTCCCATGAGAAAACAAATGACCCCTGTCATGAACGAAAAAACCGCCATCATCGGCAACGGGGTTTGAGTGAAAAAATAACCACGCGAGCGCATGTAGAGAGCCCACACACCGAAGCCCCCCGCCGCCAGTAAAAACAGGAATCCCCAGAAACCAAAAAGATACATCGGCTTCAACATATAGCGATCCATGAAACGCACGGTCAGGAGGTCCATGATCACCTTCAGCACGCGCTCGAGGCCGTATTTGGAATGTCCGGTCTTGCGGGCGTGGTGGTTCACCGGAAGCTCGGTAATGCGCGCGCCGTGCCACTTTGCGTAGATCGGCAGAAAGCGGTGCATCTCACCATAAAGCCTCACGCCCTTGATGACCTCGGCGCGGTAGGCCTTGAGCGAACAGCCGAAATCGTGGAGTTCTACACCAGAGACGGTGGAAATGAGTTTATTGGCAAAAATGCTCGGGATGTTGCGCTGAAGCGCGTTGTCCTGCCGGTCCTTTCGCCAGCCAGAGCAAACCTCGTAGCCTTCATCAAGCTTCGCCACGATTCGAGGAATGTCCTCGGGATCGTTCTGCCCATCCCCATCGAGCGGAATGATTGTGTGCCCCCGGGCAAAATCAAAGCCTGCCATCATTGCGGCGGTCTGCCCGAAATTCCGACGAAAATGCACCACCTTGACTTCGGGATTTTTGGCAGCCAGCTCATCGAGGAGCGCTTCGCTCCCATCATGGCTGCCGTCATTCACAAAAATGATCTCCCAGTCATCTCGGTAGTGCTCGCGCATAACGCGCTGCACTTTGACAAACAAAGGCATCAAAGCCTCGCGCTCGTTGTAAACAGGGACGGTCAGGGAAATCATCACATCGTTAAATCAGAAATCCCGCCCTCGCCAATCGTGCGGAATACGGAACTCAAAGGCTGGGATAAATCCGGCAGTAGTCGTAACGCGTATCAAATCCCAACTCCGGAGGAAACTCCGTGTAACCGGAATTGATCCAAGGAATGTCGCTCCGGTAGGGCGGGTAATAAGTCCCGTTGTGCGTTGGGAACGGAAAAAGCGCGACCTCGTAAATGCCAAAACCCAAGCGCGACAAAACCCGCCCGGCCCCGCGAAGCAGGCCATAACTGTACGCCGCCGCGTTGCCTTCCAGATCGTTGATGAGAGTCATCTGGCAAGGAAGTTCGGTGATTCCAAAACCAATATTGCCGAGTCCCCGGCCGAGTTTGCGAGTGGCCCCGTAATCCAAAGCAGGCGGCGCTTGGATATCCGCAAAAACCGAAGAACAAATGGTCACAGCAAGGAGGGTGAAGAGAACGAATTTCATGACGAATCATTTAGAAACTTACCGCGCTCTGGCTTCAAGGAAAAAGATTGGGCGCGGCGGGCGGAGCATCGCCCTTCAAATGACCTCAACCCGCTCCTAGCTTCGTGTGAGTTTTCGGCAATCGGCAGCGCAGGCGCCCTAGTCTTTTCCGGGATTCGCCCGGCGGCAATTTTTTTGCCTCAGGCTTGGGGAGGTTTCGATTGTTGGCGGTCGTGCAGACCAGACCACGAGTGGCGAAGTAGGCGCAGACGACGCGAAACTGCTCCAGAAATCCCACGCACCAATTTCCCCCACGGAAAAGGATCATTCCAGGCAATCGGAACTGGGCGGTATCGTGATTCGGAGTAAAGAAAATCTCCACCCGCGCGGTTCGCCGGGCCAGTGTTTGTAGTCATACGACTTGCCTGCTGAGACATCGGCGCCGATCCACCCGCCACGCTCTGCGGCCTCCCCACCTCCGAATGCTAAAAGCACGAGAATCTTGCACAAAAGCAGGGCCAAAAGGGGCGAGCCTCATCGGCTGCAAAGATTCCTCACTCAGTTCCGTCCGGCTAGCAGCCTGACGGA
Organism: Terrimicrobiaceae bacterium; assembly: GCA_044369345.1. Taxonomy (GTDB): domain Bacteria; phylum Verrucomicrobiota; class Verrucomicrobiia; order Chthoniobacterales; family Terrimicrobiaceae; genus UBA967. The sequence goes on along the minus strand of JBIPMC010000019.1, from coordinate 4,541 downwards.
CTTTAAAAACTTGACCTCCTAAAATCGCCTATATCGCGTTTTATTTTCTGGGAGACATCAGGTGGCGGGCAAAAATGTCATTTTTGGGTTTAAAAAGCCTAAGTCCGACAGGCTGCTAGGGGGGGGCGGCGTTCATCGCACAACGGAAGCCGACATGACTGCTTCCCGTATCAGGCGAGGTGCCGCGGCGGGCGGAAGGGCGGTAGCTTTCACAATACGAGGGATGGCACAAAAACGAACCGCCCTTCATCACACGGCGCTCGGCTCCGGGAACGGTCGGCGGCGACGGATCACCATACATCAGTTTCTCACCCGATGCGCTTGAAGGCCCCTTGGGGTCGAAGCAAACCGCGTTTTCATCGGCCCTCGCGGCGAAAGTATCGGCGCGGTAGAGGTCCGAGCACCAGTTCCAGACATTCCCCCCCATATCGTAGAGCCCGTAACCATTCGGCGGAAACGAACCCACCGGAGAGGTTCCCGCGAATCCATCCTGCCCGTCATTTCGATAGGGAAAATCTCCCGTCCAGCGGTTGAGCATGGCATTGCCATCCAGTTTCTCCAAGTCGCCCCAGGCGTAGCGCCGTCCGTCGTGCCCACCACGAGCCGCAAACTCCCATTCCGCCTCGCTCGGCAGGCGTTTCCCGGCCCATTTCGCGTATGCCCACGCATCCTCCCATGCGATTTGGACAACGGGGTGGTTTTCCCTCCCCTGGATCGAACTCCCCTCCCCCTCCGGATGTTTCCACGAAGCACCCTTTGTCCAGATCCACCACTGCGACATGTCCCTCAGGTCCACCGGCCCGGATGTTGGCCGGAAAACCAAGGAACCTGGCTGGAGCACTTCCGCATGCGGTTTCGGGGTTCCAGGCGGAAGCTGTTTTTTTATCTCCTCCCAGTCAACGGCGCGCTCGGCCAAGGTCTTGTAGCCGGTCGCCTCCACGAATTCCTCGAACTCCGCATTCGTCACCGGGTGTACATCCAAGAAAAACGGGAGCACCTTCACGCGGTGGACGGGCTTTTCGTTCGGGTACGCGAAATCCGCTTCACTCCCCATGTTGAACTCACCGCCGGGAATCAAAACCATTCCCGCAGGCCCTTGAGGATTGGGCCAGCAGCCAGCGAGAAGGGCGAGCAAAGCGGCGGCTGAAGCTGTCTGAAAAAATCCAACCATCTGGCTATCCAATCGGCTCGCGTCTGGAGGGTCAATGTCCCGGGCGTTCGGGTGCGAATGGTGTCTGGCACGGGCGGGCGAAATCCGGGCGGAGCAAAAAAAAAATCTTTAACATTTAGATTTGGGTTGTCTCGGGCGGGTTCATGTGGATGTCAGCTTTTTGAAGAGATCCAATCTTCGTCAACTTCGCAAAGGATGCCAGAGACGAGGCGAACTAGGGAGGGGAAAGAGGGAGGCGACGCCGGTTCGTTGGGTTTATTGGTTGAGGCGTTCAAGGGCGTTGGAGGTTCGCAGTCGGCGCTGGCGGGCACGGACAAGACGGCTCACTCAGGACACTCTCAACGCCTCGCCTTGGCGCTTCCAGTTCCATCTCCAGCAAAACACCCAATCCTACATTCCAAAAGTCCCCATGCGCCAACAAGTCGCCGCCGACATCCGATACATCTTCAGCGCCCGCAACCGCGCGGAGGCGGAAATTCGTCTCAACGAGATCGTCGAAAATCACTCCCAATCCGTTCCCAATATCGCTCGCTGGATGGGAAGCGCCATTCCCGAAGGCCTCACCGTTTTTGTCTTTTCCGAAAATGTCCGCCGCTCCCTGCGCACTTCCATCATGTGCGAAACCCTCAACTCCCAAATCAAAAGACGCACCAAGGTCGCAGGCCTTTTTCCAATCGAAGCCTCCATCCTGCGCCTCCTCTCCGCCATCCTCATGGACATTTCCGAGGAGTGGGGGCCCAGAAAAACCTATCTTCCCCAAGCCACCACCAACTGCCCCCCAAAAAAATAAAAACCTTCATCAAGCTAAATCGAATTTGCAGGAAAATGTTGCTTCGCCTGCGGAATATACTTTCACGATTGTTCCGTGCATTGCTAAACAGCGCCATGCTTTCCCCAGTGAATACCCCCATCCTTGACAACGGCATCATGGCCCGACTGGGCGAAATTTTCAGCGGCATTCCAGCTGAACGATTATTGGAAGAATCGCTCGAGATTGCCCCGCAGGAGGTGGCGGAGGGGCAAGTGCTCATTCATGAGGGAACAAAGCCTCCCGGAGTGTTTTTGCTCATGGATGGGAGGTTTGGTATCTACACTCAGGATTCCAGTGCCCAGCTAGCACATATCCGGGTGGTGACTGCAGCAGGATCTCTCCTCGGAGAGCAGAGTTTTCGAACTGGAGGCCGTTTCGCCAACGCGACGGTTATAGCGCTTGCGCCGGGAAGGGTGGCTTTCATCCCCGCTGGGTCTTTCCGTAAACTGCTTTCCTCCGACATGGAAGCGGCAGCACGGTTAGCCGAGCTCAGCCGCGTGCAGGCCCTTGAGAAACTCCGCTCGCTCTCTGCGGAGTTGGCTGCCGTAACGATCACCGGGCCCTCTGACATGCCAACGCCGCGGCAATTTTCAGCGGGAGAAGCCGTCTACCGCGCTGGCGAAATGGCGTCCTCTGCATTTTTCGTCCTTTCTGGCCAGATCAACCTTTTCCATGCTGGATGCCCCGTGCCCCACGAGACCGTGGGCCCCGGAATAATTTTCGGCGCAATCGCAGCGACCTCCCATGGGGCGCGCCGTTACACCGCGATTGCAGCCACTTCGGCCGAGTTGCTCGAGATCCCCGGGGAGGTGTTGCTTGCCGGGCAACAGCCGAAACCCGAGGTCGGCACTGCATTGAAGGCGCTCTCCTTCGTCCACAACATGCCAAAACTTGGGACCGCTTATCGGTTTATCGGTGAGGCGGACGGGCAAAGTTGTATCGTCACTGATTACGCGCAGCCCGACGGCCGACGCGTGCGCGTTCGGTATTTTCCCCACACTCAGACCGTCGAGGTAGGCACAGTCAGTGCCGAGGGCACAGTCAGTGCCGAGGCTGCAGTGGACATGGTGAATACCCCGGATGGCAGCGCCTCGTTCCTTCTGTCTATCTGCGGCAAACGGCTTACTGGCCTCACGGCGCGGCATGATTGGCCAGGGCTTCCCGAGGCGATGGCTGTCCTGTTGCGCGGAGGGGATTTGGAAAAGTGGCAGGTTACCGCATTGCGCTCGAACGGGATCTGGCTTGCCGAGGCAGCATCCGAACGCGCCCTCGGCGGATCGGAAATTGTCTGTGCTTGCACCAACGCCACGGTGACATGCTTGCGCCTAGCCGCCCAAGGCGTCGAGACGGTGGAGGATCTAGTGCGCAAGACAGGGGCGGGGGCGGTCTGCGGCGGTTGCCGTTCGCGCCTGCCGCTCATGTTGGGCGCTGAGGAGTCGCTGCTGTGCCGCCTCGAGACCGAAGCACTTTGCTCTGGAGCGGTGCGCGCACATCTCCTTCCGGTTGTCGGCAGCGTGCTGCCCGCCGCCCTGCCTGGCCAGTATGTCCGGGTGGAGGCGCTTATAGACGAAAGATGGGTGGGGCGCCCCTATACGCTGACCGCTTTCGGGCCGAAGCATTACGAATTGGGTGTCAAGATCGAGGAAGGCGGACTGTTCTCCAACTGGATCTGCCATGCGCCGCAGGGTTCACTCGTGCGTGTTTCGCGGCCGCAAGGCACCATCTGCCCGCCCGCCAACGACCCGCGGAAGCTCGTGTATATCGTCGCCGGCATCGGTGTCACTGTTGCCATCGCTGCGGTGCGCGCACTCGCGCCAGCTCGCTCCATCGCGGTGTATTATGTCTATCGTGACGAGGCGGCTGCGCCCTACCTTGAGGAACTGCGCGATGCGGCCCAACAGCACGGCATCGCGTTGCACGAAGCCGTAACATCCAATGGCCGACGCCCGTCCATCCAGTCCTTGATGCAATCGCTGGGACAACATACCCCTTGCGAGGCGATCATTTGCGGCCCCGAGTTGTTCAATCGCGAAATACTCGCGGCATGTGCCGACTTGGACGGCGTCGATGCGACCGCAGAAAGCTTCCTCCATTCACAGCGCGGGGAGAGAGCAGTACCCAAGCATGGCAGTTGGCGCATACCGGGGTTCGCGGCGGATTGCCCGGCAAACATGGCTGCTCCCGTGAATGGCAAGCTTCCTACAGACGAGGAAGCGGTCCTTTTCCTTACACAATACTTCCAAGAGACACTCCCAGGCCATGATTCAGATGCCCGCATCCGAGAGGTGAAAGATGAGATCGCAGCCACCGGAACATGGCGGCAGACCACAGAGGAACTGGTTTTTGCCACCCGCATCGCTTGGCGTAATGCGGAACGCTGCGTCGGTCGCCTTTATTGGAAAGGCCTCCACATGCGGGACTGTCGGCATCTTGCGACCGCAGAGGATATGGCGGAAGCCATTTTCGAGCACCTGCGCTTTGCTTTCAACGGCGGCGACCTCCGGCCGGCTATCAGCGTGTTTGCACCCGATGAACCTGGCAAGCCCGGGCCTCGCATCT
>JBIPMC010000211.1:0-4141 GCA_044369345.1 Terrimicrobiaceae bacterium | reverse complement strand
CCCTCGGGCATGGCCGCCGTTGCAAAGGACATTCGCGCGAAAGGCTGGATTCCTGGCGTTTGGTTCGCTCCGCTCATGATCAACCCAGCCCACCCCTGGATGAAGGAAAACCCCGAGGCGATCCAAAAGAACGCCGATGGCATCGCCAGCTTTATGAACGCGAATCCCTTCCACCCCGATGGCGCGAACTGGATTGTCCCCGATCATCCAGAGTCCAAGAAATTCCTCTTCAACATCATCAAAGACGCCCGCGACCGTGGCTACGGATACATCAAGATCGACTTCAACGGCATTGGTTCCCGTTTCACCGATCCTACGAAGACGAGCCTTCAGATCTTCCGAGAGCTTTATACTCTCTATCGCGAAGCTGCTGGCGAGGAAATGTATATACTATCCTGTCTCGGCCAACCAACCCGTGGCGTGATTGGTTTCATTGATGCCGCCCGCGTTGGCCCGGATTCGCACCCAGCCCACTTCGACAAATGCCTGAAATCCGTCCTGCGCTTCCAGATTTACGACAATGTCTGGTGGCAAAACGACCCCGATGTTTCTTACATCGCCACCGAACTCCCCAGCCGTGCGCTTGGCTGCGTCCGAGGCGGAGACAGCGAGAATCCACACGAAGGCATGTGGCGCACTTGGCACGCCGTCACCACCCTCGTAGGTGGAACTGCCATGATCAGCGAGCCGCTCCAAACCGAGGATTCTAAAGCTGCCTGGCGCGGTTTTGAGATCATGCGTCCCGCCAGCGCCGAACCCGCCCGGCTCTACTCGCTCGGCACCTCGGCCGGCAACGCCATCTTCGGCTTCTCGGCCCAAAGGCCCTACGGCGATTTCTCGGTCTTCAACCTCTACAACTCGAGCAAAGGCCAGCAAGCCATCAACCTCAACTTCGCCTCCGTCGGAGTGCCTCCGAATGTTGAGTGCGCCGTCTTTGATTTCTGGGAAAACAAAGTCGTAGCCCGCGCGAAGGACAGCTTCACCACCCAGCCGCTCGAGTATCTCTCGTCGGCCCTTCTGCGCTTCACTCCGCTGAATTCCGACCACCCGTTGCTCGTCGGCTCGAACCTCCACCTCTCGATCGGCGCCACGGAGATCAAAAACATCCTCACCTCGCCGGAGCGGATTGAAGTTTTGCTCACCGATGCCGGCGCTCAAGATGGCAGCCTCACCTTCCACAGCACCAAGCCGCTCGCGGCCGAAAGCGCCGAAAACTGCGAGATCGTCGCCGTCGAATCCCTCGGTGAAAACCTCTGGCGCGTGGATCTCAAAGGCCGCCAGTGGGGCAAAACCCAAACCGTCCGCTTGGCCATAGGCTCGGCAAAAGCTCCGGCCAAAAGTGCTGCCGCGAAAACCAAAGCCGCCAATTAAAAAACCTTCCCCTGGAATGTCTCCCGACCTCCTGATTGGAGGTCGGGGCGGCAGGATCATTTTGGCTGACGACCGAGTGCTTTTCCTATAGTCAAAGCCGCTCTATTTCACCATTAATTCCATGAACATACTCCTCGAACTCACCCTCTTCTCAGTCGCAGTTATCGGCGTAATAGCGTTTGGCATCTGGAAAGCCCGCGATGAAAGCGGTCAGGACGCCGGCACCAGCGGCTACTTCCTTGCCGGGCGCGGCCTGACTTGGTGGCTCGTTGGCTTTTCGCTCATCGCGGCGAACATCTCTACCGAGCAATTCGTCGGCATGTCCGGCTCCGCCGCGAACTGGCTGGGTATGGCCGTAGCCTCCTACGAGTGGATGGCGGCCGTCACGCTCGTGCTGGTGGCGTTTTTCTTTCTGCCCCGCTTCCTCCGCACCGGCATCTACACGATTCCGGAATTCCTCGAATACAGATTCGGCCTTTCCGCGCGTCTTGCCATGGCGCTTCTCACGATTTTCATCCTCGTGGTCGTACCGACCGCCTCGGTGATTTTCAGCGGCGCAAAATTCATTTCGGGCTACTATGCAGGCACACCGATCCTTGGTGATCTCGTGGCCGGTTGCTGGCTCATCGGCATCCTCTCTGCAGCCTATGTTTTCGCGGGCGGTCTCAAAGCCTGCGCTTGGACGGATCTCATCTGGGGCGCCGGCCTCATCGTCGGCGGCGCAGTCGTCATGTGGCTCGCCATGGACACCCTCCGCGAAACTCCCGCTGAAACCCTCATTACCACGAAAGTCGCTAACTCCCAAGCGACCGTAGAGGACTTGAAAAATGCTGGCGCGTTGGACCGACTCATCCTGCTTAACGACGGCCGCAACGGCGAAGCCGTCGTGCAAAACGGCCCGAACGGCTCCGGCGGCAAACTCCACATGGTCCGCCCGCTCGAAGACACCGACATCCCGTGGTCGGCACTCCTTCTCGGACTCTGGATTCCGAACTTTTTCTACTGGGGACTCAACCAATACATCGTCCAGCGCACACTCGGCTCGAAGTCCCTCGCCGAAGGGCAGCTCGGCATCGTCTTTGCAGCGTTCCTCAAACTCATCATTCCCTTCGTGGTGGTGATTCCCGGCATTCTGGCGTTCAACCTCTTCTCCAACGATCTCCACGAATCCGCAGCGCAGAAAAACATCTCCGCCTTCGAAAAAGCCGCCCCGAACACCACCATCGTCGTGGATGACGCCATCGTAAGCAAACAGCCAGAACTCGCGCTGAAGGCCCTCCAGCATAACGCTAAACTCGCCGGCGCAACCGCTGAGCCCTCGACCGATGCAGTCGCCATGGCTGCAAAAATCAACGAACTCTCCGCGAAGGCCATCGCCGCCAACAAAGCCATTACCGAAGGCCCGCACCTCGTCGGCTACGACTACGACGCCGCCTTCCCCGTGCTTGTCCGCAACCTCCTGCGCGACCACTGGTATCTCTCTTGGTTCGTCCTCGCGGCCCTCTTCGGTGCCGTCGTCAGCTCGCTCGCCTCGATGCTGAACTCCGCCTCGACCATCGCCACGATGGACCTCTACGCGAAAGCCGCGAAGGTTAGTGACGAAGCCAAACTCGTCAAAGCCGGCCGCGTTTTTGTCGTCTTTTTCGTTCTGGTGGCGATTCTCGTGGCCCCGCATTTCGACAATCCGAAACTCGGGGGCATCTTCAAGATCATCCAGGAATTCCAAGGCTTCGTTTCGCCCGGCATTCTGGCCATCTTCCTGATCGGATTCTTCGTCCCCCGCGCCCCGCGCTATGTCGGCACGATGGGCATCCTCCTCAATGTCGTGGCCTACGGCGCCCTGAAATGGGGAGTTAGCGACGCCATCGTTTCGGCTGGTCTCTGGTTCGCGCCGACGATTTCGTTCCTTGACCGCATGGCCATCTGCTTCCTGCTCGTTCTGCTGGCCTCTGGCATCGCCACGCTCCTCACCCCGCTTCGTGAACCCGTGAAACTCCCGGTCAACGATGCCATTAGCCTCGAACCCTCCCGCTTCGCCGCCATTGCGGGCGTGGGCGTGATCATCCTCACTGTTTTACTCTACTTGGCTTTCTGGTGACAAAAAATCCGCCGCTCCGCAGTGCGGCTCTGGCTGCGATCATTTCTGTTCCTATTTGGTCAACCCAAGCCGCTCCGGAGTCAAACCAACACCCGGCTTTTGCACCTGTGAGACAGATAGATTGGTGGGGTGCGCGGCACGAGGCTAATCTCCGTGAGGTCGCGCAAAAGGGTGCTGAGATTGAACTCGTCTTCCTCGGCGACTCGATCACGCAAGGCCTCGAACGCCCCGAGTCCGCCAAAATCGTCGCCGAGACTTTCCCCGGCATGACCGTGCTGAACCTCGGCTACAACGCGGACAAGATCGAGAATGTCCTATGGCGCCTCCGCAACGGCGAGGTCGATGGCCTATCCCCGAAAGCCGTCGTCGTTATGATCGGCACAAACAATTCCGGCCACCGCATGGATCCCCCGGAAATCACCGCCAAAGGCATCGGCATGATAATCGAAGATCTCCGCGCCAAAATGCCGAACACCAAAATCGCTCTGCTCTCCATCTTCCCTAGAGGCGACGCCGCGCATACCAACAACCAACAAATCAACGCCCTGCTCCCCGCCCTCGCGGATGGGAAAAACATCTTCCATATCGACCTCAACGAAGCCTTTCTCGACGCAAACGGCCAAGTCCCGCAGGACATCATGCCCGACAAGCTCCACCCGAGCGTCAAAGGAG
>JBIPMC010000210.1:0-4151 GCA_044369345.1 Terrimicrobiaceae bacterium | reverse complement strand
AAACAGGACATCTATAAATTCGAAGCCATGAATGGCAATGGCAGGAGAGTTCTTCTCGGGATGAGTGGCGGCGTGGATTCCAGCGTCGCCGCCTCGCTTTTGCAGCGCGACGGTTGGAATGTCATCGGCGTGACGATGAAAGTGTGGCCGCAGGACTGCATCTCGCGCGCGGAGGACAAATGCTGCGGCCCCTCCGCCATCGCTGATGCCCGTGGGGTCGCCCATAAGCTCGGCATACCACACTATGTCGTGGACGAAGCCGAGAACTTCGAAAAAATCGTCATCGATTACTTTGCCAGCGAATACCGACTCGGCCGCACACCGAACCCCTGCGTGATGTGCAACGAGCATTTGAAATTCGGCAAACTCCGCGCGAAAGCCCAGGCGCTCGGGGCCGACTTCATCGCCACCGGGCATTACGCGATCATCGAACACCACTCCAACCATGCCGTTTTGAAAAAAGGCCGCGATGCCCGCAAGGACCAGTCGTATTTTCTTTTCAGCCTCGGCCAGGATCAACTTCAGCACGCCCTCGCTCCCCTCGGCGGCATGGAAAAACCCGAAATCCGCGAGATCGCGCGCGAGCTCGGTCTCAAGGTCGCCGACAAGGTGGACAGCCAGGAAATCTGTTTCGTGCCCGGCAACGACTACAAGGCATTCCTTCGCGGACATCTCGGCGAGGGCGAATTCCATGCCGGCGCGATTTACGACACGAGCGGAAATTTCATCGCCAACCACGAAGGCATCGAAATGTTCACCATCGGCCAACGAAAAGGCCTCCCCGGCGGCTCGCCTCGCCCGCGTTATGTCGTGGACATCGACCCCGAGACGAACAGCGTCATCGTCGGCGACGAAGAGGATTTGGTTCGCGAGGAATTCGAGGTGGACCGCGTGAATTGGCTGCGCGGCGAACCCGAGGGCACCGAGCGCATCAGCGTTAAAATCCGCTATGCGCACCCCGGCACCGCAGCCACCATCCAAGCCCTTCCCGGCCACAAAGCCAAAATCCAACTCGACACGCCCCAGCGCGCTGTCACCCCCGGTCAAGCCGCCGTGTTTTACGATGGCGACACGGTGGTCGGCGGCGGTTGGATCGTGCGCCAACCCGCACCAGTCCCAGGATGACAAGATTCGTCATCACCACCCTGCCTGACGAGGCCACCGCCGCCGACATCGTCCATAAACTCGTCGCCGAAAAAATCGCCGCCTGCGGCACCATCGTCCCCGGCGCCCGCTCGATCTACAATTGGAAAGGGGCGATTGAGGAGGCCAAAGAGGTTGTCGTGATCTTCAAAATCCCTAAGGCGAATTTCAGTTCCTTCGAGAAGGAACTCCGCGAAATACACCCCTATGAGGTTCCGGAGATCGTAGCCTTCGACCCCGCAGCCGTCTGCCACGCCTATGCCGACTGGATCGTCTCCAGCTGCGCCAGCGGGGATTAAAAACTCCCGCAGGGGCGCAGGGACGCGGAGGCAAGACGAAGCCGGAAATGGAAAACCGGCCGGCTCTTATAAAAATTTGCCTGCATAAAAGTCAGGCACAAACGAAAACGCTGAGCCACGAACAAAGAAGGCGCCAAATCTAAAACTTGGAGGGCTGACCTCCGCATCGGCCGAAACTTCAGGCGCGAAGCGTCGTTGATTTCGCACCATTGAAAAAAACTCCTGCAGTGACGCCGAGGCGCTTAGAAAATGATACTGGGATATGGCCCGCGAATCATCCCAACCTTTGCGAATGAAAATTCGCAGGGCATCCGCGCCTTTGGGCGCCTGAATCACGTCACCGTCAAAATCTTGGAGACTGTGGCAATCAGCAAAACACTTTTACCGACCGCTCCCGTAATGGACTGGATGGTCGCCGAGGTCTGAAAAGTCGGCCCTGAAAACCTCTATGCCGGAAGGGGAGTTCGGAAAACGCAGCGTTCCAGCGCCCTCTTTTGGCTTGCAAAGACGAGCCAAAAAAGCACCCGCGTCATCCAGAGGCCTTTGAGGAAGTGCGGTCCAGTCGAAAGTCGCTTTTCAGATGCCCCATTCGTGGCCTCAAGGGGCCCTTCACCGTGTTCTTGACCGAGTCCAACAAAGAAGCTTGCAAAAGGCGCGAAATCACGGCTCGGTTGATCGCTATGATTGGCAGCGAATGCCAGGGAACTAATGGGAGATTATTCACTCGTGCTCAGTACTTTCGTGTGAGGATCAATCGCAACCCTGCGGCATAGGCTCCAAAGACTTTCTGGATTTCATTCCGGACACGCCGGAATTCCTCCAAAATCTCCCCATCTGTGCCCCGCGCGTGGGCTGGATCATCAAACCCCCAATGGTGCCGCTCCAGTTGACCGGGAAAGGCCGGGCAGGCTTGGTCGGCATTTCCACAAACGGTAATGGCCACTTGAATGTCGCTGTCGAGAAATTCCCCCAGATGCTTCGAGCTATGGTGTGAGATATCGATTCCGATCTCAGCCATGACCGCGATAGCCATCGGATGCACAAACCCAGCTGGCTTCGACCCCGCGCTGTGAACCTCAACCAAATCTCCCGCCAAATTTATGAGAATTCCCTCCGCCATGTGGCTGCGGCAGGAGTTTCCCGTGCATAGAATCAGGACGCGCGGCTTGATCATTCGATGCAGCGTTTGGGTTCCAGTCGCCCCCTATCCTCGACTTCACCGGGGAAGAAGCGTCGCCCCAACGCCAGCGAGACATGCACCAAGCCGATCAAGACCGGCACCTCAATCAACGGACCCACGACCGTCGCGAACGCGACCCCCGAACCTGCTCCAAAAACCGCGACAGCCACGGCGATGGCCAACTCGAAATTATTTCCAGCCGCCGTGAAAGCCAGTGTGGATGATCGCGTGTAGTCCGCACCCATGGCTTTTCCGAGGAGGAAGCCGGAGAAAAACATCACCACAAAGTAAATCGCGAGAGGCAGCGCAAGGATCAGAACATCGCCCGGCACCTCTACGATTTTTCCGCCCTTAAAAATGAACATCACCACGATGGTTCCCAGCAGGGCCACCAGCGTGAGGGGCGAAATCGAAGGGAGGAATTTGGACTCGAACCACTCCTGTCCCTTCCACGGGATCAGCACGGCGCGGCTTAGGATTCCGGCCGCGAAGGGAATGCCGAGATAGATCATCACGCTACCGAAAACCTCCCCGATGGTGATATCCGCGAGAGTCTTTCCCCCGAGGCCGCTCACGCCGCTCAGATCGATCCCGAGTTTTCCCGGCAGCCACACGGTAAAAACCCAAGCGTAGAGGCTGAAAGCGAGGATTTGGAAGACGCTATTAAGCGCCACCAGGCCCGCTGCGTATTCCCCGTTCCCTCTCGCGAGTTGGTTCCACACAAGCACCATTGCGATGCAGCGCGCGATTCCTACAAGCACGAGACCGACCATGTATTCCGGACGGTCGCGCAGGAAGAGCACTGCCAGACCAAACATCAACAATGGCCCGATGACCCAATTTTGAATCAAGGAAGCGGCCAGCAGTTTCCTGTTCGAAAACATCCCCGCCACCTTCCTGTAGCGAACCTTGGCGAGCGGCGGATACATCATCAAAATCAACCCCAGCGCGAGGGGCACATTCGCCGTGCCAAAAGTCACCGGCGCAAAAAACGCTTCAGGATTTGGAATCCATACCGAGCCGATGGCAACCCCGGCTGCCATGGCCACAAAAATCCAGACGGTGAGATACCGGTCCAAAAACGACATCTTGGCAGCAATCGATTCTTTCATGGTTAACTAGGAAGTTTCTTTGAGATGCACCGGCAAATATAGAATCCACCAGCCAAAAGCATCAATGCGGTAGTAACCGAAGTTTCGGGTTCAGGGATGATTTGTTTGCTTAATTGGAGTTGGGAGACCCGGAACGGGTGGGGGTGTAAAGTTTCTTCTGTAATTGGGCTCTTCACGATCTGAGTGCCCGGAAAAGGGCTTGCGCGAAGTTCGCCCGGAGCTGGCCAGTGTGGTTTCCTGTTGGGGTGCAACAAAACACATCCAACAAAAACACACACATGACCAACCAAATTGATTCTGATCTTCTGAACACGCAAAGTTACCAAAATCGTCGAGGAACTCTGCGGGCATTCCGTCAGTTCCACCCAGGTCAGCGCTGCTGCCGCCAAACTCGATGCCGAACTCCAATCCTGTCGC
>JBIPMC010000018.1:0-13528 GCA_044369345.1 Terrimicrobiaceae bacterium | reverse complement strand
ACTCGATGGCATCGATGAGGAAGTGCACGAGGTGTCCGGGAGGAACCCAGTCGCGCAGGTCGGGAGGAAGAAGCATCGGGGTGTCGCGGTCGATAGAGAAAAATCTTGCCATATCAATCTGCATAGCAGGAAGTAGACCATGTTCACACCTAAGTCCGACAGGCTACTAGGAGGGATCTGCTTGTCAGAGCCGAGTCGGCGTGTTTGCGAAGGCCGCCAACCTGACAATCAGCCCCCTCTTCCAAGCAACTTACCGCGTCGCGCGGAGAGCGAGAGCCGTTAACACGAGCAATCCGCAATTTCTCGCCAGCGACCACCAGCCCGCTAGCGCGGAGTCGCCGCCGAAACACCCGCACGGGATGGCCTGGCCGCGCAGCACCACAACAGCAATCGCCAGCGTGAAGGCCACCAACAACCCCGCAACCAGCAGCAGCGCACCACGGCGCGCGGAGGGCAGCACCCCCAACGCCGCCGCGCAACTGATCTCAAGCCACGGCAGGTAGATCGCGATCGGATTCACGAGCAGAGAGGGTAGGATTTGATATTGATACACCGCCAGAGCGAACTTGTCGGGATTCGAGATTTTGGGCAAGGCGGCGGCGATTAAAACTCCCGCCAGCACTAGGCACGACACCCATTCGATGGCGATCCACACCGGATGGCGATGATCGGGCGGGAGGTTCATATCATTCGAGCGGATGACCCGCCGCCTGCCATCCTGCGAGGCCCTCTAAAAACAAAACCACCCTCGCGCTGCCCTGCGAACGGAGGAAATTTCCGAGCAACAACGCATCGTCGCAATCGCGCCCGGAGCAATACACCATCACCGGCTGATCAGGAGAAAACAAGACGGCCAACTCATTGAAGCCCTCTTCGTGAGCCCCGAATGGAAAAGACATCGCCCCCGGAAGATGCCCCGCATCGAAATCCTCCACCTTCCGCGCGTCGCAAACCAAAAACTCCCCGCCATTCACGATATCCTTCGCCTGATCCACATCGGCTATCTCGATGCCCGCCAGCGCCGCGCGCAATTCGACCCGGCGCGAATGATCCTCCATCCAAGGTACCCGGTGCGGCCCTAAAACCTGTGCCGCCGTTCCGAGCGCCACCGCACACACGCCGATCATCAGGCACGACTGCCAAATCGGCAGGTGGCGTGATGCCATTCCCGAACGCATGTGCGTGATCGCGTGGGCGTGTTGAAACATGGCTTTTTTCTACAACACGCAACAAGGGCGGCAACCCGATTGTCCGGGCCATGGAGGAAAAATCCGCCTTGCTTTGAATGAGGGCGTCGGGATGATGCTAGGATGATTGAGTTGGAAGTCTATGCGGCTGGAGTCCGGCAAGATGACAAATGGCAGGGCCTGGCTCTCGAATTTAATGTGATCCCGGGCCTTCGCTACAAGGTCGATACAAAACACGATATCGTTTTCATGGAATTCAGCGGCGGGATGCCTTCGATTGAGTCGATCGAGTCCATTTTCAGAAAAATCAATCTGGAGCCCCGCTTCGTTGGCGAACTCCCCCAGCAAGCCAAATCAGGAAAAAAGACGCAGCGAATCCTCTAGCCGGGGATTTTAAATTTTCGAGATCACCTTTTGATGCGCTTCGCCGAATGCCTCTTGCAGCTTTTCGCTCAATTCCTGGCCTTTCTCGGCCAAGTGGCGGCGCTGGCCGGCGAGACTCTGCTCTCGATCGGCGCTGGGCGCATACGCCCGAGGCTGTTCCTTCAGCAAATCGCAGAGATCGGCTACCGCTCGCAACTCGTCGTGATCGTCACTGGGGCATTCACCGGCGCGGTTCTCACCGCGCAGGCGTTTTTCCAGTTCGATGTGCTGAATATGGAAACGGCAGTCGGGCCTGTCGTAGCCCTCTCGATGTTCCGTGAACTCGGCCCCACACTCGCGGGCGTGATGGTTGCTGGCCGTGTCGGCGCGGCAATGACGGCCGAAATCGGCACGATGAAAGTCACCCAACAAATCGACGCCCTCCGCGCCCTGGCGGTGAATCCGGTGGACTACCTCGTCGTGCCTCGGGCGCTGGCGATGTTTGTTTCGATGCCGTTTTTGGTGGTCGAGTGCGCGGGCTTCGGAATCCTCGCGAGCTACTATGTGGGCGTGGAAGTACTAGGCATCCCCGGCGCGTATTTTTTTGCAAACACCCAGAAATTCACGGAATCGAGTGACATTTTCATGTCGCTCGTGAAGGGATTCTTCTTCGCCGCAATCGTCGTCTTCATCAGTTGCCGAGAGGGCCTGGAGGCGAAAAACGGGGCCGTCGGCGTGGGCCGCGCCACGACCGCAACAGTGGTGAATTGCTCACTTGCCATCCTGATCGTGAATTTCTTCCTCACGATGGCGCTCAATATTGTTTTTCCTGCTGGATGAAAAAAGAAGGCCCATTGATCCAAGTCCGGGATCTCGTCCAAAGAATCGGCGGGCAGGAAATCCTCCGGCGCCTCTCAATCGATGTTATGCCCGGCGAGACGCTCGTTCTCCTAGGCAAAAGCGGCGGCGGCAAAAGCGTGTTCCTCCGCCACCTCATAGGCCTCATGCGTCCGATCTCGGGGTCGATTGTTTTCGAGGGAGACGAAATCACACATCTCACCGAGCGCGCCCTGGAGCCTGTCCGCAAAAAAATCGGCATGCTTTTCCAGGACGGCGCTCTTTTCGACTCAATGAATGTCTTCGACAATGTGGCGTTTCCCCTTCGCGAGAGCGGCGAGAGAAACCCGAAGGTCATCCGTGAAAAAGTGGCCGAGTCGCTAGCCATGGTGAATATGACCGGCCACGACCACAAAATGCCGGTGAACCTCAGCGGTGGGATGCGCAAGCGCGTGGCCCTCGCGCGGGCCATCATCTCGCCGCCCGATGTGATTCTTTATGACGAGCCGACGGCGGGCCTTGACCCGATCGTCTCGGACAGCATCAACAAACTCATCCGCCAACTCCAACGCGAGTTGCATGTCACCTCCATCGTGGTGACACACGATATGGTAAGTTGCAACCATATCGCGGACCGCGTGGCCCTTCTCCATGAGGGGAGGATTTACTTCCTCGGGACGCTCGAGGATTTGCGACAGACCACCGACCCGATCATCCGGGATTTTGTGGATGGAAGATCGGGCGAAACCATTTATTGAGGAGCGCGCATGACTACCGAGGATCGGAAAACACAAATCAAGGTCGGCATTTTCATTCTGATCGGCCTGACAATCACGGGAATGCTCGTGGTTTATTTCGGCCGCCTCGGGGAGGGTTTCGCCAGTTATTACAACCTCCATGTGGAGTTCTCGAATGCGAGCGGCGTGATTCGTGGAGCCGAGGTTCTGCTCGCCGGCGCGAAAGTCGGCCGAGTCACGAGCGAGCCGGAGATTTTGCCGGACATGCAAGGTGTCTCTGTCGAACTGCGCATTCTCGAGCGGGTGCGGATTCCCGTTGGCAGCGAGTTCTCGATCGGTAGCTCGGGCCTGCTCGGGGACAAATACATCCAGATCGTATTGAAAGACGAGAAGCCGGGAGGTCAAACCATCGAGCCGGGCAGCACCATCACGGGCTCTGACATCGGTGACGGCTTCGGGGGGCTCACCGAGGGCGCCGGGGATTTGATCGCGGACCTGCGAAACACAGTGAAAAACATCAACGCGGTCGTCACGAAGCTGGACCAGACGGTTCTTTCCAAGAGCGAACTCGATTCCGTCTCCGCCACGATCAAAAACCTCCAAACCACCAGTGGCAAACTCGCGGAATCCTCGGGCCGTTTTGATTCGTTGCTGAAAAGCGGTCAGGAAACGATGGACTCCGGCAAGAAGGCCGCCGACGCGCTACGCGAACTCACCGATCAGGCCCGCACGGGCAAGGGAATGCTCGGCACCCTCGTCAGCAACCGCGAAATGGCCAACAACCTGCTCGCGTTCATCCTGAACCTCCGCAAACACGGCATCCTTTGGTATAAAGACACGCAGATGCCCGCGAAGGGCGACACGCCCTAACAGCCAAAATCGGCTTGATTAGAAAAAGCCCCCTCCAGAGTATGAGCCATGGAAAGCGCAACGATGAAAGCCTCCCTCTCGCCAAACCTTGATTCCACCTTCTACCGTTCGGCGGACGAGTTTTTCCAAGCCAACTCGCTCGTTTCGCTCACTTACGACGATGTGTCCCTCGCCACGCTTTACAGTGAAATCGTGCCGCGCGATGCGAACCTTGAAACCCTGATAGCTCCCGGCCTGCCGCTCCACCTGCCGGTGGTTTCTTCGGACATGGATACCGTCACCGAGTCCCACATGGCAATCGCCCTCGCACTGAACGGCGGCCTCGGCCTCATCCACTACAATATGCCTCCGAAGCAGCAACTTTCGGAGGTCTCGCGCGTAAAGAACCATGTCCACGGACTCATCCGCGAGCCGATCAAAGTCCATCCTGATCAGCGGATTGGGGATGTGCTCGCTTTGATCGAGGAGAAAAAATTCAGCTTCTCGACCTTTCCGGTTGTCGATTCCGAAGACCGCCTACTCGGCCTTCTGCCCGGCCATTGCGTTCGCCCCCGCTTCGCCCCGCGCGGCGTGGCAGAAGCGATGATGCCGCGCGCCGGAGTTCTGACGATCCGCGAGGATGAGCTTGGCGCCGATCCCATCGCGCGGGCGGACAAGTTTTTCACCGAGCACATAGGCATCCACAAACTCCTTGTAGTGGATAAGGAGGATCGCCTGCGCGGACTTTTCACATTGAGCGATATCGAGCGCATCACCCAAGAGCGTTCCCTGCAAACCAAGCCTGCGCGCGACGAGAAATTCCGCCTCGTCTGCGGCGCCGCCGTCATGGCTCCCCGCGACGCTCAGGGCCTCATCGATAAGGACGGCCTCATCGCCCATGTTGCCGCCTTGGTGGATCGCGGTCTGGATGTGGTCGCCGTCTCAACGGCCCACGGTCATTCCAAGGGCGTGGGAGAAACCGTTCGCACCATCCGCGCGGCGTTTCCAGATTTGCCCATGATTGCCGGCAATGTGACCAGCGCGGCAGGCGTCGAGTTTTTGGCGGAATGCGGCGCGACGACGATCAAGGTCGGCCAAGGCCCGGGCTCGATTTGCACAACGCGCGTTGTGGCTGGCGTCGGGATCCCGCAACTCACCGCGCTGTATGTTTGCTCGAAGGCGGCCGCCAATTGCGGCGTCGCGATCCTCGCCGACGGCGGCATCACAAAATCCGGTGATGTGGTGAAAGCCCTGACTCTGGCCGATGCCGTCATGTGCGGAAGCCTCTTGGCTGGATGCCCCGAGGCCCCCGGCCAGATCATGGAGCTCAACGGCAAATTCTATAAGCAATACCGCGGTATGGGCAGCTATGCGGCAATGAAGGCCGGCAGCGCCGCGCGCTACGGCCACGCGAAAGAACTCTCCCAAAAATCCGCTGCTGAGGGCGTGGAAGCACTCAAAGAAGTCTCCACTTCCGCCGACACCGTTCTCGGCCAACTCGCCGGCGGACTCCAGAGCGGCATGGGCTACCTCGGCGCGGCGACCCTCCCGGAACTCCGTGCCAATGCACGCTACACCCGCATCACAGCGGCTGGACTCCGGGAAAGCGCCCCGCATGACATCATCGAAGTCAAAACGGGCGGCTAAGTCGGAGAGCCCCGCTGAGCTTCGCCATGCGCGAAGCCACGACTACGCGCATCTGGTGAAACGGTGGCGCGCCGCCGCGTCAAATGCCGGACTGGCTCTCGAGGTTTTCGCAAAATCCGACGGCTACTCGCTCCTCCACCTCTTTTCCAAAAAACCGCCTGCCGATGTGCTGTCGGTTTATTTCTCGGCAGGAATTCACGGAGACGAGCCGGCTTCAACCGAAGCCGTGCTCGAGTGGATCGAAAGGAATCCGAACCTCGCGCGCCGCTTGAATCTTCGTATTTTTCCATGCCTCAACCCGTGGGGACTCGTTCACAACAAACGAACCGACGCGGAGGGGCGAGATCTGAACCGTTGCTACCGGGATTGCTCCCTGCCGGCAATCGCCGCGCACCGCAAACTGGTCGAAAAATCGCGCTACGATTTGGCGCTGATCCTTCATGAGGACTACGACGCACAGGGTGCTTATCTCTACGAAACCTCCCTGGCCATACCCCATTGGGGCGAGAGAATCATCGCAGCGATGGCACGCCACATTCCACCCGACCCGCGCAGCCGCATCGATACGGGTCGTGCCAAGGGGGGCATCATTCGCCGCCGAATCACCGCCAGTACGATGCCCGACTGGCCCGAGGCTTTCCTGCTCCACTTCCACGGAGCCACGCGGGTTTTCACCATCGAGACGGCTTCCGAATTCGACATCGACACGCGGGTGGAGGCTCATGTCGCCGCAATCGACGCCGCAATCGCTCTAATCAATTAACTCCGCGTAGTACTCGCGCGCCATCGAGCGGGCGCGGTCCAAAATTGCGTTGGAGTCATCCATCGCCAAAACCTCCCGAACCAATTGCTCGCAGGCTCCTGAGTCGAGCGACTGAACAGCCTTTTTAATCCTTGGAACGAGCGCGGTAGAGGCACTGAGCTCATCAACTCCGAGACCAATCAGCAACGGGGTAAGTTGTATGTCCGATGCCATTTCCCCGCAAACACCGGTCCAAATCCCATTCGCTTTGCCTGCATCAACCGTCATTTTGATCATCCGAAGTATCGAGGGATGCGTCGGATTGTAGAGATGGGCGATGCGGTCATTCAGACGATCGACGGCGATTGAGTATTGAATGAGGTCGTTCGTTCCAATGCTGAAAAACCGGACTTCACGGGCGAGGTGTTCGGCAACCAAAACGGCACTCGGAATTTCAATCATGATCCCCACCTCGACGAAGGGATTGAAAGGAATTCCGGCGGAGGCGAGTTCCTGTTTGCACTCCTCGAGGATTTGGTTGGCGCGGCGGAGCTCCTCGATGCCGGAGATCATGGGATACATGATTTTCACTTGTCCAATACCGGCGGCCCGGAGGATCGCGCGTAGCTGGGTCTTGAAAACAGCGGGATGCTGGAGGCAGTAGCGGATCGCGCGGCAACCGAGGAAGGGGTTCTCTTCTGGATCGAGCGCCAAGCTGGAAGCAACTTTGTCGCCGCCGATGTCGAGCGTGCGAATGATCACACCATGGGGCATGCAGCTTTCCGCCGCGTGTCGGTAATGCTCGTATTGCTCGTCCTCGCTGGGCGATTCCTCGCGGTTCAGGAAAAGAAATTCCGTGCGAAAAAGCCCGACCCCCTCGGCACCCTGCGCTGCAATCTCCCCAAGATCATCCGGCAGATCGATATTCGCCGAGAGCGTGATGTGGCGGCCGTCGCGGGTGGTGGAAATCGTTTCCCGGATCTGCTCCAAACGCTCGGCTACCTCTTCCTTTTCCTGCTCGATGCGGCCGTATTCAAAAAGAGTGTCCCGGCTAGGATTCAGGATCAGCAGGCCGGCGTAGCCATCGATCAAAATATCATCCCCGATGCGAATCTGCTGGGTGATCCCCTGCATGGCGACGATGGCCGGAATTTCCAGCGACCGCGCCAGGATCGCGGTGTGCGAGGTTTTGCTGCCGATCTCGGTTACGAAGCCACGAACCAGATTCCGGTCAAACTGCGCGGTGTCGGATGGAGAAAGATTGTGGGCGACGACGATGTGGGATTGCTCGTGGGCGGCGGGATTGAGAGGTGCCTTGCCAAGCAAATTGCGTATCACACGGCGTGCGACATCCTGGATGTCGACGACTCGCTCGCGCAGGTAGGGGTCGTCGATCGACTCGAGCGTTTGGCAGTATTTGTGGACGACTTGCTGGAAGACATGCTCGACATTCCGGTGGTCGCGCTCGAGGCCTCGGAGGACTTCGTCGATGAGAGTCCGATCCTCAACGACAAGGAGGTGTGCATCGAAAATACTCGCGTCCTCGGCACCAATCGCAGACACGATCCGGCGCTGGATTTCAAGAAGCTCAACGCGGGTGGAGATCAACGCTGCCTCGAATCTTGCGATCTCGGAGGGGAGTTCCTCCGCAGAAATATCCCGCGGCAGAATCTCCTCGTCCTCGGTGTAATAAACGAGGGCAGGAAAGTGCGCGATACCTTGGGCGACCGGAACGCCTTGGAATCGTTTCTCAACTTTCACCTCAAGGCGGACTCCCATTGGCATGAGAATTGCAAGAAAAGCCGCACTGCGCAATAGGAGGATTTCCGGGAAAAACCCGACCTTCAGTGCTTCGGAGCTTTGACCGTTCCGGCTTCGAGATCGTCGCGGCGGCGCTGAACGATACGGTTGGCGATTTCAAAAACCATTTCCTCGAGAAGCAACCGCAGGTGACTGTCAGCGCGAAAATCCGAAGGTGCGATATTTTTCACCCGATCGGCGTGAACGCTGAGCTGGTAGCACTTTTTGAAACTCGTGCGGGTCGGGTCGTTCGGATTGTAAACCGCGATCGCTTGGCCGCCGCTCCGACGCATCACCGTGAAGCACGGCACATCGGTCGGACCGTCGCCGACATAGATCATGTTCTGAAACGGCACAGGGCGCAGCGAGGGATCCATGTGGTCGTTCACATCCTGATCCAGTTCGAGCATGCCTTTGTTGATGCGGAAGAGAAACTGGGTCTTCTGCGTGTGGCTGATCGCGCGCTTTGGGAAAGTGATGCGGTCATGCTCATCCACCGCGAACTCGCAGCCAAAAATCTTGCGCACATAGGGAGCAAGCCGACTGCCATCGATCAAAGCCTTGATGCCCGACGAGACGATGTAGTGTTCGACCGTAATGCCGTGGGCGACATGCTCGGGCGTGAGAAGCGAGGTCTTGAATTCCTCAAACATCTCGGGCAGGCCGGGATAAAAAGTGAGACGCGATCCGAGTTCGCGGAGCTTTGCGTTGGTTGGACGATCGATCTCCATGCAGTCGAGAAGGACTTTCATGTAGGCGAGTTCGTGGTCGTAGCCCTGTTTTTGAACAAGGCCGCCACAGCGCAACCAAAAGTTTTTGGCGTCGATTCCAAAGACAGGGAAAAGCGCCTCCTCCTGCATATAGGTGGGCGAGAGGGTTTGGTCGTAATCGTAAACGATGGCAATGGTATTCTGAGAAACGCTCATAGCGGGGCCATCGTGTAGGAGGCCATGGGATTAGCGGCCAGAAAAAATCTCACATCGCGGCGCGCAGGACGAGCTTCAAAGCATCGACCCTCAGGACGGCCTCCGCAAGCGCCTCAAGCAGCGAGGTTTTTGCGGATTCCAACGAGGTGATTTCTTCGGGCGCGACCGAGTGATTGATCTCAGCGAGATCGCGGAGGCGCTCAATTTCGGTAGCGTATTGCTCGGCGGCTCGGAGGCGCGCGGCTTGGATCAGCGACTCCTTGCGGGCCGCGCCGATCTCAACGGCTTTCGCCAGCATGGCGGGGAGGTGTTTCTTTTTGAAAACCGGCGTGTCGATCAAACTGAAAACATCTCCTGCGGAAAGCACCGCATCGCGAAATTCGTCGTCATCCCCACGGTCGGCGAAGCATTGATCCACCACCACGCGCAGCGGAGTCGCGGGAAGGAAGCGGTCGGCATGAAGATTCGGCGGCGCGACGCATTCAAGAACGAGATGAACTTCGAGAAAAACCGCGCCGGGCTTTGCAGACTTCCAGACTCCGAAGACCGAATTGCCTGTTTCGATACCCAGGATCGCCTCAATGGCGGACCTAACCAGGGGGTGGTCCTGGCTGAGAAAACCCAAATCCTCCCGCGACAGGGCGCGGGCCCGGTCGAAGGTGTACATCGCACCCTCCGGCGTGAGTCCTGGCAGCGATGCGGATTGGCCTGTGCCGGATTTAAGAAGGTAACCTCGACTGCCGAGCTCCTCGACCTCGACGCCAAGATGATCGAGCGAGCGGATGAAAAACGATTCAAACTCGGTGTCGGCATCTTGTTTCCGGATCGCATCGATTAAGGGCACGGCGAGTTCGGATTTGTTCGAGTTGAGTTCGAGCAAGCGATCGTAGCCTTTTTGAAGTCGCTTTCCGATTTTCTTGTTCTCGTCGGCGGTGAGGGAGACGAGCTTTACAAGCTGGGCGGCATCGAAAGCCTCGGCGAGCGCAGCCAATCGTGCTGAAAACATCGCAGCGAGCGCCGGCGCACCGTGGGGATTTTTTTGAAACGCATCGAGGCCTTCGTGATACCAGCGGGCGTAAACCTCCTCGGCTCCACCTTCGCCATACGGCACATGGATATGGATCGTCGAGGTCTGCCCGATACGGTCGAGTCGGCCGATCCGTTGCTCCAAAAGCTCGGGATTCTTCGGCAGGTCGTAGAGAACGAGGTGGTGGGCGAATTGGAAGTTTCGCCCCTCGCTACCGATCTCGGAGCAGATCAAGAGCCGTGCGCCATCCTGCTCGGCGAAGTAGGCGGCGTTCCGGTCGCGCTGGAGAAGCGTGAGGCGCTCGTGGAAGACGGCGGTTGGAATCTTGATCGTTTTTTGAAGTTCCTCCATCAAGCTGATCGCCGCGTCGGGCGAGGCGCAAATGAGCAGGACTTTTTGTTTTTTGAGGCTCTTGAGGAGCTCAACGAGCCATGTGAGACGATCGGCAGCTGGAGCCAGCGGGGTGAGATGGGCTTTGCGTTTCGGGAAGCCTGAGAGCGCGGCGCGAGTATTTCGGAACATCACACGGCCAGTGCCAAACTCATCGAGAAGCCCGGAAATGACCTTCGCCCGGCCCGATTCGTCCCCGGCGAGGAATTCCTCGTAGTGCTTTCGCACGGCTCCTTGAAGGAGGGAGGATTTGGGCAGCTTTTTTCCGGCCTGAAGCATGTCGATCGCCTTGGCCACCGATTCATAGCGGTCGGATTCCTGAAGAAAGGCGTCAAGATCGTTGTAGCGCTCGGGATCCAGAAGACGGAGACGGGCGAAATGGCCTTCCAGCCCGAGCTGCTGGGGCGTGGCAGTGAGCAACAAGAGCCCTGGGACCGAGCGGGCGAAGGACTCCACCACATTGTATTCCGGACCGCCGCCCGCTGGCGTCCACGCGAGGTGGTGGGCTTCGTCTACCACGAGCAAATCCCAACCTGCCTCGCGGGCTTGGTCGGCTCGTTTCGGATTGGAGGCGAGAAAGTCCAGCGCGCAGATCACGAGTTGGCTATCGAGGAAAGGATTGGCCCCGGAGGCTTCGAGCGAGAGGCAGCGTTCCTCGTCAAAAATGCTGAAGGACATTTGAAACCGGCGGAACATTTCCACGAACCATTGATTGAGCAGCGCGGGCGGGAGCAGCACGAGAATCCGCGATGCGCGGCCGGTCAGGTGCATGCGGTGGATGACAAGTCCCGCCTCGATCGTTTTGCCAAGACCCACTTCGTCCGCCAGAAGAACACGCGGAGCCAGTCGGGCGGAGACTTCGGCGGCAATGGAGATTTGGTGGGGAATCAAATCGATGCGCCCTCCGGCGAATCCCCGGGCGGGATTTTGCCGCAAATCACGGCGGCGCTGAAGGCATTCGGTGCGGAGTTTGAAGCGCTCCATTTCATCGACCTGACCGGCCAGAAGACGCTCCTCGGGTTTTGAGAAGCTGATCGAATCTGAAAGCTCGGCCTCCGCGACCGCGCGCCCACCGCAATGGTAGGAAAGGAGTCCGGCCGTGTCGGAGATCGAATCCACGGTGAGCGCCTCACCAGCGTGGGTGCGAATTTTGTCGCCTTCGGAAAAGCGCACACGACGGATCGGGGCACTCGCGAGAGCATATTGGCGGTGTTCGCCTGCGGCGGGAAAAAAGATTTCGGCCCGGCCGTATTCGCTTTTTAAAACGATACCGAGGCCTAGCTCCGGCTCTGTGTCACTGGTCCAACGTTGCCCGGGAACGGGGATGTCCTTGTTCATTGATTCGATAATTCCTCCCACCGCGCGTAGAGGCGATCGATTTCCATGCGCTGTGATTCGAGTTTTGAAATGACTGCCGGCGCTTCGCTGGCTCGGGTCGTGTGGAAATCCGGGGCGTTCAGCAACGCCTCGAGTTCGGCGGCCAATTCTTCAGCCTCAAGAATGGCCTGCTCCATTCCCTCGAGCTCCTCCTTCTCGCGATAGCTGAGCTTGCGCTTGGGGGAGCATTTGCCCGCCACCTCGGATTTTTTGGATAAGCCCATCGAGGCGTAATGCGACTCGCGGGCTTTTTTGCCTTCGAGGTAATACGAGAAATTCCCTGGCTGGGCGTGGATTCCACCCTCCTCGAAAGCGACGATGCGATCGCAAATCCGATCCAAAAAATACCGGTCGTGGCTGACGACGAGGATCGTGCCATCGAAGGCAGCAAGCGCCTCTTCGAGCATGCGCAGGCTGCCGAGATCGAGATCGTTCGTAGGCTCATCGAGCACCAGCACATTTCCGCCGCGGCAGAGAACCTTCGCCAGCATGAGCCGGGCTCGCTCGCCGCCGGAGAGCTTGTCCACGCGGTCGTTCATCCGGACATCGTCGAAGAGATAGCGCCGCAAGTAGGATCTCACGGGAATCTCGCGCGAACCAAACGGAATCGCCCCGCCATCACCGCCGATTTCCTGAAGCACGGTGTTCGCGCCATTCAGTTTCATCCGGCCTTGGTCGATATAATTAAAAATGACCCGCTTTCCGATCGTCGCATTTCCTTCTGTCGGGCTCTGCTCGCCGAGACACACGCGCAGCAGAGTGGATTTTCCCGCCCCGTTGCGGCCAACAATCCCGGTGCATTCGCCGGGGCGAAGCACGAGGTCGAGATCCCGAAAAATCCAGCGGCCGCTTTCTTCGAAACGCACACCGGCGTTCACGAGTTCGATGGCGTTGTTTCCAAGCTCCGGCGCGGGCGGTATGAGGAGATCCATCTCGCGCTCCTCGGGTGGAGTTTCCTGACCGGCAATTCGATAAAAAGTTTCGAGGCGTTTTTTGGACTTCGAACGCTGGGCGCGGACGCCAGCGCGGACATACTCGAGTTCCGCGCGAATGAAACGCTGGCGTCGGCGTTCGGCTTGGGAAGCGATTTGCTGACGCAGCGCGCGCGATTCGAGATAGGCGGCATAGTTTCCAGTGTGCGAGTGGGCTTTGCCTTGGGAGATTTCGATGATCCGGGTGGCGATGTTTTCAAGAAAATACCGGTCGTGCGTGACCATCACCACGGCGCCGGGAAAACCTCTGAGGAAATCCTCGAGCCAACCCGTGGACTCCGAGTCGAGGTGGTTCGTGGGTTCGTCGAGCAAGAGGAGATCAGGCTGGGAGGCAAGGGCGCGACAAAGAGCAACACGGCGTTTTTCTCCACCGGAAAGCGGTCCGACCAAGGCTTCCAAAGGCGGCGAATGCAGGGCGCCAGCAAGGCTTTTGATTCGGGTTCCAAGGTTCCAGCCATCGGCGTGCTGGATGAAATCCAGCAGATCGTGGAGTTCTTTTTCCGCGCCCTCGCCTTCTTCGTACCGCCGCATGGCTTCAACGAGATCGGAGGCGCCGGACTCTATGTTGGTCAGCACGGTGGTGGCCAGATCGAGCTCGAACTCCTGTGGCAGGTAGCCAACACGCAATCCCCGGCGGCGCGAGATTTCTCCGGA
>JBIPMC010000209.1:0-4162 GCA_044369345.1 Terrimicrobiaceae bacterium | reverse complement strand
TCTACTCTGGATCAACATCGCCAAAGACTCCCTCACCCGCCTCATCGGCCGCGTGGACATGCTCATCCTCAACGACGGCGAAGCCCGCCAATTCACCGGCGAAACCAGCCTCATCAAAGCTGGCAAAAAAATCCGCGAAATGGGTCCAGCCTATGTCGCGATCAAGAAAGGCGAGCACGGCTGCCTCCTCTTTGGTCCCGAGGCCGAGTTTTTCAGCTGCCCCGCCTTCCCGCTGGAAGACATCCACGATCCCACCGGCGCGGGAGACACCTTCGCTGGCGGGTTGGCCGGCTACCTCGCCGCAAATTGCGGAACGGGTGAAGTCACCTTCGATGCCCTGAAAAAAGCCGTCGTCTACGGCAGCGTGCTCGCGAGCTACAATGTCGAAGCGTTCAGCTTGGAGCGCCTCAAGACCGTCGATAAAGCCCAGATCGAATCTCGCTACGACCTCTTCCGCCGGATTTCGCAGTTCGAGAAAATCTGATTCCGCTTCGGCTCAACGAGCCAAGTTTTGAGCAACAGATCGAAAACAGGCTAAACCTGCTTCGATGTTTTCGATAATCTCTTCCGCGAGGTCGGCGGGTTCCGGCATGTTGTCGAGGTCGGTGAGGCTTTCGTCTTTCAGCCAGAAAAGGTCGAGGCTGGTTTTGTCCCGGGCGACCAACTCGGAGCAGCTGAATTTCCGCCAGCGGCCCTCGGGATTTTTTTCGGGATGCCAGGTTTCTGTGCGCTGATGGCGGTTGGCGGGGTTGTAGCAGGAGATGAAATCCGCGAGGTCCTCGAAGCGTAGCGGCTTTCGCTTGAGCGTGTGGTGAATGTTTGTGCGGTAGTCGTAATACCAGACCTCGCGGGTGGCGACATCCTTGCCAGCGGGGCGGTTGTCGAAGAAGATCACATTCGCCTTCACGCCCTGCGCATAGAAGATACCGGTGGGCAACCGCAGGATGGTGTGAAGATCGGTGGTTTCGAGCAGGCGCTTGCGCACCGTTTCCCCTGCCCCGCCTTCGAAGAGGACATTGTCGGGCAGAACCACGGCGGCGCGTCCAGTGGTCTTGAGCATCGAGCGGATGTGCTGGAGGAAGTTGAGCTGTTTATTCGAAGTCGTGGCCCAGAAATCCTGCCGGTTGTAAACGAGGTCTTCCTTCTCCTGCTCACCTTCCTCATTCGTGAAAGTCATCGAGCTTTTTTTGCCAAAGGGCGGGTTCGCCAGCACATAGTCCACCGCTTGGGCGGGCTGTGCCACGAGCGCATCGGTTGAGGCGATGAGACTCTCGCCGTCGATCTCGCCGATGTTGTGGAGAAAAAGGTTCATTAGGCACAGGCGACGCGTGCCCGCCACAATCTCGTTCCCCGAAAATGTCGCGTTCTTCAAAAACCGCTTTTCCTCGGCATTGAGCGCCTTGTTTTGCAGATAGTCGTAAGAGGAGAGGAAAAATCCGCCGGTGCCGCAGGCGGGGTCGGCGATTGTCTTGCCGGGCTCGGGTGCGACGCACTCGACCATGGCTTTGATGAGGGCGCGCGGCGTGAAGTATTGGCCCGCGCCGGACTTGGTATCCTCCGCATTTTTTTCGAGGATTCCTTCGTAGATGTCGCCCTTCGTGTCGGCATCGAGCGTGGTCCACGAAATGCCGTCCACCATCTCGATGAGCCGAGCGAGCTTGGCGGGGTCTTGAATCTTATTTTGGGCCTTGGTGAAAATCTGCCCGAGCATTCCCCGCTGCGTGCCGAGTTCGCGCAGGGTCTCGATGTAATGGACCTCGAGTTCCGCGCCCTTCAGCGGACGCAGCGCGGGCCAACCATGCTTCGCAGGAACACCGACCTCGCGGCTGTAGGGCGGCCTCGCGTATTCGTCGGCCATCTTCAGAAAGATGAGGTAGGTGAGCTGCTCGAGGTAGTCGCCGTAGCCCACGCCGTCGTCGCGCAGCGTGTGGCAGAAGGACCAAACTTTGGAAATGATGCTGTCGGTTGTCATGATTTTTGAATTGCCCGGAAGTTGGTCCGGTGGAATCTTGCTTTCGCACTCCGATGAATCGAACCCCAACGCTCCGCGTCGGGTATTAATCTAGGTTCGGAAGAGTGCTTTTTCATTGGGCTGCCTTGGATTTGTCCAAATCGGGCGATTATCCCGAAAAAATCGGGCGATTATCGGGCGATTTCGAAGGCTGCTGCTTCGGGATGTAGCGTATAGACCGGCCTTTGCCTTCCTTTTCGAGTAGAGCGAGTTGGCAGAGCGTCGTAAGGTCCCTCAATGCGGTGTCCTTCACCACATCAAACCCCTCCTGAACTTGGCGGTTGGTTACCGATCCAGCGGACACGGCCAGTTCAAGGATTGCGATTTGCCGCTTGTTCAGTTCCTTCTGCATGGATTTGGACAGCCCTTGCTTGACGGAGAACGGTGCTTTGATCCGTGCCAGATTCTCCGCGGGACCTGGCAACGTCAGAGTGAAGAAGTCTTCTTCACTCTCGAAATGCGGTAAATCGAGGCCGTGATCAATCATGGCCTTGCGCATACGTCGGATGCCTGTGCCGCGTTCTTCCATCAAATCCAGAAAGACCAGTCCCTGGCTCACCAGAGGGTTGCGGGAACGCGAGCGGACCTCGCCTTTTTCCAATCGTTTCAAAGAGGGGTGTCCGACTGGCAGGCCGGGATTAGTCACCTCGATGCGGTCGAAGAAAACCTCGATGAAGACACGCTGCGATGGATCCTCGTAGCTTCGGTGGGCCAGAGCATTCACCAAGGCCTCGCGCAGCGCGACTTCGGGATATTCCGGAAGCTCCACGCGCTTGAGCCCGACGACGCGGGGTGTTCGGCGCGTGTTGGTTTGAATGAGGCGAACTGCTGTTTCAATGGCCGTCGGGATGTTTGCCCGGATAGTTTCTGCCACCACGGCTTCGCTGTCTTTTGTTCTACCGGGATATACATCCAGTTGAATACGACACTGCGGATAAATTGTGGAGGGGTCTTTCCCCATCAGCAACAGACCTGCCGCAGTGGGCTTGTTTTTCTGGCTTGCCGCGTGAAGCCACAGATAGCCCCGCTGGAGCAGGAGATTGTTCTGCTCAGCAGGCGTGATCTTTTGTCTCTGTTGGGGGTCGAGTTTTCCGGCGAGTTCTCTGACCAACGATGTGGCGAGGTCGGGGCAGGTTCGGTTGCCGATCTGCGCTCGCTCGAATGTGGAAGCCAGCGCGGCGCTTGTCTCGCCCACTTCCTTTTCAAGCTTTGTCGGAGATACCTCGTAGGTTTCTTTGATGTGCTCAATGAGACGTCGCCGAACAATAGAGTGCAGTTCCGCCAGCGTTTCGAAGCGGCTGTAAGTGTGGCCATCTTCGAGCACTTGCCGGAAAAAAGCATCTGCTTTCTTGTCCCGGGGAAATGTCTTGCCGCCCTTGACACAGACCAAAGTCGGCAGCTGCCGCCTTTGGGCAAAATCGTATTCGATGTGGGTGGCAGACTGGCCGCTACACGAGCCATATTCCCGGCCGATGATAAGGACATAAATCTGGCACTTCTCGAGCAGCTTGAGATAAGCCCTTTTGTCAGGGCGAAGTGGCGCGGGATACTGCTCGAAGAAGCAAGGCACGGTGTGCTGCACCAAAAAAGGGTCGGCGGTGAAGAGCACTTTCATCTCCATACGCTCATCCGCCAGCTCCTTTTGGACAGAGCTGATGAAGACTCGGAGTTTGAGGTTGGAAATGCCGTCAGTCATATCGGCCGGGTGTAGTTCTGCGTGTGCGCGCTTTCTTCACCGATTGGCTTTTTATGGCAACGCTTTCCTGCCTTCCGGCTTGCAGGCGGGCGAGAAGCACACTCGCGGGCTCGTCGGCGGGGTCTTGGGCGACGAGTTGGCCGGTGAACGCCTTCTTCAGGATCGCCTGCCGCAGGGCCTCGCTCCGGCGCAACGCCGCGTCGATCTCGCGCTCGTTCTGGGCGATCACCTCGAATTGCTCGTCAAGCAGGCGGACGATTTCTTGTTGTTCGGGGAGGGGGCAGACTGGCACCTCTATCGAGCGAATGCTTTCTTGCCCGATGTTACGCATCGACTCCTGATTGCCCGTTGAGCGCTCCTCGATCTCTCTGCGCCCTTGGTAACTACGCAGATAATTAAGGAAGAATGGTTTGTGTTCATTATCGACATGCAAGCGCAGGGTCTTGTCGCTGAGC
>JBIPMC010000438.1:0-4167 GCA_044369345.1 Terrimicrobiaceae bacterium | reverse complement strand
ATGGTCGCACGTCATAAGCTAATAACTATTAGTGATTCCTATTACGATAAATTTTAACACTTTGTTAGTCATTTATCTGTTACTTTTAAAAATTAACAGACAAATAGATTTACTACATAATATATACCTGGCACAAAGGTGACGCTCATTAGCTAATAAAACTGTTAAAATATCCTATTACGATATATTTTAACATTTATTCAGTTCTTTATCTTTTACTATAAAATAATTAACAGACATACATTAAATCACCTAATAAATATTAATTTCGCCTGTTAATATACAATTTAACATTTATTTAGTCGTTTATCTTGGAAGTACTTAATCGATTGAGTATTAACTATTAATGCTCACGAATCATTTATTATTTTGTTACCATCGATGATGCCCATCAAACCAATCTAGATATTATTATAACATCAACAATGATTAACACTAACGACGCAACTAAACTATTACCATCACCTAAGTCTCTGCCTAAAAAACGAACTAATTGCAAAGTTAAAGGTTGCACGAGACAAATTCAGTCCAATTTTTCTGGACATTGTTGTCGATGTTACAAAGATAAATATCCAAATAGATATGCCAAAATCAGAGCCGCAATTAAAAAAAAATCTCCTTCGAACGATGACGGGATCAACCATAAAAAAAAAAAACAAAAAAAGAATTCGGCTTCTAATGAATTGCACCAATCCAAACATCCTTTCAAAACTCTCCAACAGCCAGATAATTTTGATCCTTTAAATGCATTACGAACTAATGAAAATAGAACGACAAACTCGATTAATGTAATGCCGAATGAGAGAGATGGTACAATAAACGAATTGACAATTAGAAATACATTCGAAAATGGAGAGAATGTTTATTGTACTGCTCGAAATGAATTTTCTCCACATATGACAACGAACTCGAGAAGTGACATCCTTCATTTGCAAAATACAGTATCATCACTCGAACAAAAAGTAACAGCTATGACGTTTAAAATTAATACTCTGGAAAATGGATTAAATCAAATGAGCGGGCAATTAACAGAAACTACAACTTTTGTCGAAAGATGGTTTACAATCGATACTCATTCGTTTAATAGTGACGAATTGAGAACCAGTGATGAGTATGAAAAAGAACAACATTCTCAAATCAATTTTAATAGCTATGATATTAATGGCTCTAACGATACATCACATTCAGGTAAGAATATCAAAATTTTTCATATCGGAAAATGTACAAAAATAAATCTGACTTCTTCTAAAATCAAAACAAAGCGTCTATCCCGAATGATAACTCCACAAATAACGACAATTACGCAATTGGAGGTTCATTTGATCAGAATAATGACGAATTCACCGATGAGATTATTGCACAAGAAATACATATTAACTTTGACAAATTTGGATCACTTCACGACGATCCCAATAATGAAAAATATGACCATATCGCCACAGGAACTGGTCTTTGGTGTGCGAGGCAATGTGCGATGGATAACTGTCAAAGGTGTTTCAATTCTTCAATGATTAAAATTTGTGACCATTCAATCGACAGGTATATGCTAAACACAGTCGGCGATTATGTTTTATTTCAGGCGAATTGTTTTCATCGAGGATATTTTTATATCACATCAAACAGCATTTACTACACAGCGCAGTTGTTTGCAACTTCATCTGGAAAACAAACACCGCGGTCGTTTTGGAACAGACAAACTGCAATAGTTAGTACAATACGATGCAAAGAATTGACAGATCTAAGCACGGATATAATGAATTATTGGGAACGTAAAGACAAATACATGAACGACATGTTTAACCCCCCAAAAAAATACGACAGTGAAAATATAGATCGGAAGTCCCATCGAGTCATAGAGAAAAAAAATTTTGAACGTCTCCACTATCTAAACCTATTCGTAAAACAAATTGAAAAGCTTCACGAAAACATCGACATCAAAAAAGTATGGATCATGGCTAAGTCGAAACATGAGAAAGGATTTCAGAAGTGGCACGTGGACAAAGTGGATAATGCAACAACTACGATCGTCATCAATTTGGGTATAGCAACAACGTAACTTATTAGTTATGCCACAAACAATAACCATTTCCGGATTTATTATTATTATTTGTGCTTTAACATAGGTTACGGAATTATCTTTAATAGAGACAGTAATAGCTTACATTTAATTAACAGTTAATACGTATATAAACAATTACACTGACTGTTAAAATCATTAAACTATTACGTAACAATTATTACTAATAATAATAATAGTTGTACTGCAACGAAATTAACAGTTAACAGTTAGTGTAATAAAAAAATTACCACGTTACTACTGTTACTTTTTGGATTAACACGAATTTGGAATTAACTCTTAGTATACACAGTAATAGCTCACATTAAACTAACAGTTACGACATAAAAACAATTACACTAACTGTTAAGTTTACTACGTTGTTTAGTGATAATTAATAATAAAATTAATATTTACATAAATTAACAGTTAATTAGTACGTAACCAATAACATTTATTTAGACGATAATATCATCATATCACTGCCCCTGCCTCCTCAACGCCATGCGCAAGCCGCGACAAGTCGAACTTGCACATTATTTGTGTCGTCGGTCCAAGCCTGCGTTATCGTAAATATACTATCAACATCAACGACTAATCTCTGGCGATAATAATGGTACAAACAAGAAGAAAAAATTACAATATAGTCGATCACGGTTCAGGCAATATCGATAATGACATCTTCAATAATTCAGATGAGGCGAATTTAACAATGGTCAGGATTTCTATTAACAGTGCAACGTTCACACTAAATAATACATTTGATTGATATATATTTTAACAATATATAATCATCATTTTTTTGTTATAATTCAGGAAACACGACCAAGTTGTTCTTGGGGATATGAGGATGGGATATCATATTCCAATGCCACATTGCAAAATCGTTGTTGTATTAAAATTCATAATCAGTTAGCATGCGCTGAGGATGGATGCAACGCACAGGTGCACCTTATGTGCCAATGGGCTTGGCTTGAACGAGAAAAACTTGACATGAATTTTAACCATCCGACATATTGCCCATTGCACAATAGACAACGCGGAGATTTCATTAAATGGTACTACAAGTACATCAAAAAAGAACCTATTCCTGAATATCTCAAATATACCACTTCCAAAGGAATTAGGATTAAAAATGGTCCAGGATATCCATCAATTTATTGGCATAAACAATACGTCGACAAAAAATGGGCATACCGTGAAAATAAGGGATTAAGAAACAGCTAAGGTGGAGAAAGATTTTACAAGAACACAACTGGAGGCTCATGGAAAGCGCTATTCTATCATTTAAGGACATTCGAGTATGGCAGGGAAGTGGAAAAATACATGTAACATCAATATATTATTAAAAATTATTTTAATCATACTACATATTGCCAATTGCACAATGGACAACGCGGATATTTCGTTCAATGATATTACGATAACATAAATAACGAACCTATTCTTGAATCTCTTCAATTTACCACAAAATATCCGTGCCGCTACACCCACCGAGCGGCTTCACCATGGTTGTGTTCTATTTTTATTGGGCAAGATGAAAAAAAGGGAATAGATAGGTAGGTAGTATTGTAAAGTAAGTACTTATTTACTAATACATTCTATCATAACTATGTACTATAGAGTAATACTACCGTTGGATACGCGGAATAAGCTATACGCGGTATAAGTAAGCAATTGACGAGAAATAGCATCGCTACGTACCCCGATGTTAGTGAATCCTACGACAACACATAACTTTGTTGGGATAGATGTACTCCTATTTACTTAACGAATCCAGCGATACCCAATACACCGATCGCGCCCGTCGCATTCGGTTCGACGAATTTTCCGCCCTTCGCCATGTTGATGTCGTGATTGTGCGCACCTTTGTGCTTTGTGTGACGAGTTGTAAATCAAGAGACCACGTAGGAACTATACAAAAAACTATTTTGTCTATTTAGCACTTTCAGCTACCCGATTACAAGAAATTCCGACGTTTTTAATTCCTTTTTCCGCGTATCCATACCTGCGGCTTGCGGAGGATTTGATGTATCCATCAAATCCGACTTCCTCGCGGAGCGGTACGTATTTATCCTACGTGACTGCGTACACACAAACTTACTAGCAAA
>JBIPMC010000208.1:0-4180 GCA_044369345.1 Terrimicrobiaceae bacterium | reverse complement strand
GGCGAGATTATTGTGTAATTAATTTGCGTGCAACAATATAATTTATCCAATCATCCCGCCTCCTGTGAAACACACTGTGACTCCCAACCTATGCTTTTTCAAGTTTTGGGTTCACGAAAAGTTGTCGCCGATTTCAGCGGCGGCTCGCTGAGTTCCGATGGCGGGCTTCTTCTTTTGCGCCAAGTCGATTCGGGTTTGGGTATCAGCCGCACGATTTCCAAGTGCTTCTCCGATGCGCGCGATCCGTTGCGCGTCGAGCACAGTGTGCCCGAGTTGGTGCGGCAGCGTTTGTTTGCCCTGGCTTTGGGTCACGAGGACCTCAACGACCATTCCGACCTGCGGCGCGATCCGCTCCTTGCCACGGCTGTGGGCAAGGAGGATGTGCTCGGGGAGGATCGGCGCTGCGCGAAAGATACGGGATTTGCCTGCGCGAGTCCGGCCACTCTCAACCGCTTGGAGCTGGGCGCGAACTTTTCGGATCGCTACCCCCAAGGTGCATGCCGATTCGCAGGCTCTCGAGGAGGCGCTTTTGGAGTTGGGTGTGCGGTGTTTGCCGAGCGACAGCGAGGTGTTGGTGCTGGATTTCGACGCCACCGACGATCCTTTGCACGGGCGGCAGGAGGGTCGGTTTTTCCATGGCTACTACGGCAACTACGGCTACCTGCCGCTTTACTGTTTTTGCGGTTCGGTGCCGTTGTGGGCGCAACTGCGCTCCAGCGACAAGGATGCGAGCGCGGGAACCGTGGAGGCGTTGAAAAAACTCGTCGCGGCGATTCGGCGGCGGTTTCCGAAGGTCAAGATCGTGGTGCGCGGGGACTCGGGGTTCGCCCGGGAGGCGATCATGGCGAGGCGCGAGGCGCAGAGGGATGTGTTTTACCTTTTGGGCATGGCGCGCAACCGCCGCTTGGAACAACTCGCCTCCGGGGCGACGCTGAGAGCGGCGGCTTCGTTTTGCCTGACGGGCGTGGCAAGCCGCTCGTCTATGGAAACGCCTTACCGCACTTGCACGAGCTGGAGCCGGGAGCGCCGGATGCTGTGCAAGGCGGAGACGCTGCCAGGACCAAAAAACAACCCTCGCTTTGTGGTGACCAATATCCCCGAGGAGGGAATTTTATCCGAGGGCGGCGAGGTGCTCATGGAGGGGGTGGTGCGTTCGCTTTACGAAAAGGAATACTGCGGGCGCGGCAACGCGGAAAACATGATCAAGCAAATGGTGCTGGATTTGAAGGCCGACCGCACATCGTGCTCGTGGATGGCGGCCAACCAGATGCGGTTGTGGTTTTCATCGCTGGCCTATCTGTTGTTGGAGCGGATGCGCGCGATTGGGTTGGAGGGGTCGCAACTGGCCGGGGCGACGCTCGGGAGCGTGCGCTTGCGGTTGCTCAAAGTGGCGGCGGTGGTGCAAGTGAGCGTACGCCGGGTGCATGTGGCGCTTTGCTCGGCTTTCCCCTTGCAGGATGTCTTTCGACTGGCGGCCTCGCGCTTGCAAACCTGCGCGCCGCCAGGAACCTCCTGAACAAAACCAGGACGGCCATCAAACGGTCATTGAAAACCGGATTTCACGACCCCGGCGGGAAGTCCACAATTTGAAAAAACCGAAAACGGACCGAGAAGAGGCCTGGTTAGCCCAGCATGCTCTTTTGCTCATGTTTCATTCCAAAAATCGGCTCCCGCCTTCAAAAAATCAAATCAGACGCAACGGACGCCGCAGTTCATTCAGTGTGGTGATTTTTACAGGCTAGGATTACGGTGCAACAGCGAATTGCGGGAGCGTGCGGAGGGACTGCTCGAAGGCCGTGCGGGCATCGTCCGGCAAATCCTTCGGGAATTTCGCGGCGGAGCGGTTCCATCTGGCAAGCCAGTCGGTGCCCAGGATGTCGCGCTGGCGGAACTTGGCTTTTTCCAGATTGGTGAAGGCAATCGTGGTTTCCTCCTTGTCGCCGGCGTTCCGGCCTCGTGAGACTCCGAATCCCGCTCCGAGCATGGCAACGCGTGCCGCCGTGGAGCAGGTGT
The DNA here is from genome assembly GCA_044369345.1 of Terrimicrobiaceae bacterium. Lineage (GTDB taxonomy): Bacteria > Verrucomicrobiota > Verrucomicrobiia > Chthoniobacterales > Terrimicrobiaceae > UBA967. The sequence continues at coordinate 2,167 of JBIPMC010000208.1, read as the reverse complement.
AGGTGAAAAGTTCGACATCGCGGCCCGCGCAACGCGCGAGGATTTTGCGGAAGGTGTCGAGCGTCCACGCGAATCCCGAGGTTTTGCCGGAGAACATGTCGTAGAAAATCAGATCCGGCACGGCGGCGTGGGCGAGGTTCTCCAGAAATCCTCCCTCGCGGAGTTCCCAGGAAAGACCAGTGTGTTTCTTGGATTGCCAGCGGCCCTTATCAAGGATCGCGGCGGGGCCGCCGTGGCGGAGGTAGGTAAAGAGGTCGTGATTGCGGAAGGCAAGGCGGAGCGAGTCGAGGTCATTCTCGAAGCTTGCAAGGTGCATCGGACGCACAGGGCCGATTTCGGCGAGGGACTCGAAACATTCGATCGCGGCCATGGCATTGGCGGCGGCACCGAGGCCGACATCCCAAATGACCAGCGGCGCTTCCGAGTTCTCGCCGAGGCGTTCGGCGAGGCGTGATTGTTCGATGTAGAGCTGGCGAGCCTCGACCATCGGCTGGGTGCGGGAGTGCATGATCTCGCCGGACTCGACATGGAGAATGCTAGAGAATCCCTCCTGGGCCGTATGGATTTTGTAGGCTCCGAGAGTGAGAGATTTTGGGGGATTTCGCCGCATCGGGGTGACAGGATTGTCGAGGTCATCGACGGCGAGGATGGCGCGTTTTTCCTCGTAGAGCGGGAGGAAGCGATCTTCGAGAATGCTCTTCCGGATTTGCGCCATGAGGCGGTGATAGAAGAAAATGTTATGCTGGCCGATGAGTTGCCAGCCGAGGGTTTCCTTGCACTTCGTGAGGTGGTGCAGATAGGCGCGGGTGTGGCGCGCACAGGTCGGGCACAGGCAATCGGGATCGAGCGGGTCGCTAGAGCTTTTGTAAATGCCGCGCCGGAGTTGCAGGAATCCGCGCGAAGTGAAGGCCCCGCCGCGCTGGGCGACTTGGGTTGGGATGATACAATCAAACATGTCCACTCCGCGATGCACGGCTTCGAGAATGTCCAGGGGCGTCCCAACGCCCATGAGGTAGCGGGGTTTGTCTTCGGGTAGCAGCCCGGCGGCAAATTCGCAGGTGTCCTCACGCTCGCTTTTGCCTTCACCCACGGCGAGACCCCCGATTGCGTAGCCGTCAAAGGGCATCGCGCACAGCGCCTCGGCGCTTTCTTTCCGGAGGTCCAGATGCAGTGCGCCTTGGACAATGGCGAACATGGCTTGGCGGGAATCCCCGCGCGCGGCGAGGCTGCGTGCGGCCCAGCGGTGGGTGAGTTCCATCGCAGCGCGGGCGGTGGATTCATCGACCGTGGAGGGGACGCATTGATCGAGCACCATCATGATGTCACTCCCGATCGCAACTTGCGTTTCGATGCTGCGTTCGGGGCTGAGAAGAATTGTGCGGCCGTCGAGGTAGCTTTGGAAAACCGCGCCCTCCTCGGTCATCGAACGCGAGTGGGGGAGGGAGAAAATCTGGAAGCCACCCGAGTCGGTGAGGACCGAGCGTTCCCAGCCCATGAATTTGTGAATCCCGCCGAGTAGCCGGAAAACCTCAGGTCCGGGACGAAGCAGCAGGTGGTAGGTGTTCGCGAGGAGGATTTGTGAGCCCGAGTCGTGGAGGAAATCTGGCGTTTGCGCCTTGACCGTGGCATGTGTGCCAACGGGCATGAACAACGGGGTTTTCACCTCGTTGTGGAGAGAGCGAAAGGTCGCCGCGCGGGCGCGGGAGTAGCTAGAGCGGGCTTCTAGCCGGAACTGGAGCGAGGTCGTCAGCTGGCCCTTCGGGCTTACTTGACGACGCCGAATTCGGCGCGGCGGTTTTTGGCCCAGGCCGCTTCCGTGCTAGCGGGATCGGCGGGCATTTCGCTGCCGAAGCTCACGGTTTGAATGCGGTCGCTTGCGATTCCGGCATCGATCAAGGCTTGGCGGACGGCCTGCGCACGGCGTTCGCCGAGGCCACGATTGTATTCTGCGGTGCCGCGATCGTCGGTGAAGCCTGCGATGATCAGGCGATCGGAACCTCCCGAGAGCTTCGAGGAGACTTGCTGGATTTTCGAGGATTCGGCGGGCTCGACGCTGTAGCTGTCGAAGCCGAAGTAGACAGGCTGGAACTGGCCTTTCTCCACGCTGGAGCTGAAGAAATTCGCGCCGCCCTCGAAGCGCTCGCCGAGCGGGGTGCTTGTGACAAAG
>JBIPMC010000206.1:0-4183 GCA_044369345.1 Terrimicrobiaceae bacterium | reverse complement strand
GCTCTACGAACCCTGGATGCTGGATATCGACACCACAGTGAAGACGGTTTTCGGGCATCAGGAGGGTGCGGAGGTCGGCTACAACCCGCATAAACCCGGGCGTCCCAGTCACGCCTACCACACTGATTGGATCGCGCGATTGCGTCTGTGTTTGGATGTGGAGGTGCGTCCTGGCAAACAAAACTCCAGTTCGCATGGAATGCCGGCGCTGTGGGAGTTGATCGACTCTTTGCCTCTCGAATGCCGTCCACATGGGATCCGAGGGGATTGCAACTACGGCAATGAAGTCAACATGGTGGAATGTGAGAAGCGTGGCATCCCCTATCTCTTCAAACTGCGCCAAACAGCGAAGGTCAAAAATCTCATCTCCTTGTTGGAACAAAAAGGCGGTTGGGTGGACTGCGGTCAGGGATTTGAAGGCATCGAGGGAGAAGTGCGCTTGGGCGGATGGAGTTGCAAACGCCGGGTTATTGTGGCCCGGCGGCTCGTCAAACAGGATGCAACCGAGGAGGACAAAAAGGCCCTGCCTCTCTTGACGCAAAATGGGGAATTGCCGCTGGAAGTTGTCTCCTACGAGCACATCGTTCTTGTGAGCACTATGCCGTATGAGGATGCCTCTATGGTTTCTCTTTATCGGGAACGCGGAGATGCGGAAAATCCTTTTGACGAACTCAAAAACCAGTGGGGGTGGGCTGGGTTTACAACGCAAGACATGGATCGTTGTCAGATCACAGCCCGTCTCATTGCTCAGATTTACAATTGGTGGAGCCTCTATGCCAGGCTTGTGGACCGGGAAAGACATCGCGAAGCGGTCACAACCCGCCCGGAACTTCTCGCAGGAGTCGCCCGGCAAACGCGACACGCCGGACAAACGCGAATCAATATCAGCCTGAGCCACTCCAAAACCAATCGAAGCAAAGAGAAACTCGCTGAAGCCAGCGCTTTTTTACAGGGGTTGATCTCTACTGCGGAGCAGTTGACCAACCCCCAACGCTGGGAACGCATTTTCCTCCGAATTTTCGAAAGATTTATCCAACCAAAACTCGAAAATACCGGCCTACCAGTTCCGGCAACGGGGTGACGATCGCCATCCGCGTTTTTTTAACTGCCGAATTTAGTATAAATAACCCTTAGCATCTTTCAGTCAGCCTAACCGAATTTACAGAAAAAATGTTGCTTCGCCTACAAACGCCTGCTTCCTAATTCCGACAGGCTGCTAGCGAGATACAGATTGTTCCCGTTTTTAGGCTAGGCAAGACTTTGAAAAAACACATGCAGCGTGAGCAGCCACGCTGTATAAAAACAAAAACACCTATCCCAGTTTACACATTGCACGAGCGTGCGGTTTTTCGTAAATATCCAATTTACTCAATCATGATTACCTCACCTTCTGCCTCCGCCCGCTCGGAATCTTGTCCTGGCTGGTTGTGGCTTAATTCCTCGATCGGAAAAAAAACTGTCGTCGCCTTGACTGGCTTTGCGTTGGTGGCATTCGTCATCGGGCACCTGCTGGGAAATTTCACGATTTTCCTCGGGCCGGACGCCATAAACGCCTACGGTGCGAAACTCCAAAGCCTAGGCCCGGTCCTCTGGGTAATTCGCCTTGGTCTGCTGGCAATTCTCGTCGCGCATATTTATTATACGATGAAACTATGGCAGGAAAACAAGGCAGCGCGCCCTCGGAATTACCTCGCTGCAAATCCGGTTGGCACGACGGTTTTCGCCCGCACGATGCGGTTGAGCGGGTTGATCGTTCTAGCTTTTGTGATTTTCCACCTGGCCCATTTTACTGTGCGCGTGATTGATCCTTCCTACGCGAACATGCACACCACGCTTGATGGCCACGAAGTTCACGATGTCTACAAAATGGTGGTCACGGGCTTCAGTAACGGACCGGTGGTTTTGATCTACATCGTAGGACTTTTCCTTCTGACCTTCCATCTGAGCCACGGCATTTCGAGCCTCCTCCAAACACTCGGCATCACGAACCGCCGCCTCCGCCGGAACTATGAAATTGCCGGTCGCGTCCTCGCTTGGGCGCTTTATGTCGGCTACATTTCCATACCCGTCTCGATCTTTTTCTTCGGCCTTGGGAAAGGAGCACTCCAATGACACTCGACAGCAAAATCCCACCCGGTCCCCTCGACAAGAAGTGGACATCATATAAAAACAACGCCAAAATTGTCAGCCCTGCGAACAAGCGGAAGTTCGACTTAATTATCGTGGGATCTGGATTGGCAGGCGCTTCCGCTGCTTCCACGCTCGCGGAGCAGGGCTATAATGTGAAATGCTTCTGCTACCAGGACAGCCCGCGCCGCGCCCACTCGATTGCCGCGCAGGGAGGCATCAATGCCGCAAAAAATTATCAGAATGACGGCGATAGTGTTTATCGACTTTTCTACGACACGATCAAAGGCGGCGACTTCCGTGCCCGCGAGGCCAATGTTCATCGCCTCGCGGAGGTGAGCACATCGATCATCGACCAGTGCGTTGCGCAGGGTGTCCCTTTTGCCCGCGAATACGGCGGTCTCCTCGACAACCGCTCGTTCGGCGGTGCGCAAGTCTCCCGTACCTTTTACGCTCGCGGACAGACCGGCCAGCAACTCCTCCTCGGTGCCTACTCCGGTCTGAGTCACCAGATCGCTCGCGGCGCAGTGAAGATGTTTCCTAAAACAGAAATGCTCGATCTCGTCGTGGTTGATGGTCACGCGAAGGGCATCGTTGTTCGCGATCTTACGACTGGTGAAATTTCGACCCACGCTGCCGATGCCGTGCTTCTCTGCACCGGCGGTTATGGCAATGTTTTCTACCTCTCTACTAACGCACGGGGGTGCAATGTCACCGCGACTTTCCGTGCCTACAAACGCGGCGCGCTTTTTGCCAATCCCTGCTACACGCAGATCCACCCGACCTGCATTCCGGTGAGCGGTGACTACCAGAGCAAGCTCACCCTCATGAGCGAATCGCTCCGCAATGACGGTCGAATCTGGGTTCCCAAGCGCAAGGAGGATTGCGGCAAGGATCCCGCCTCGATTGCCGAAGCCGACCGCGACTACTTTCTTGAACGCAAATACCCAAGCTACGGAAACCTCGCTCCGCGCGATATCTCCTCGCGTTCCGCCAAGGAAGTCTGCGACGAGGGGAGGGGAGTCGGCCCGGGCGGTTTGGGCGTTTACCTCGACTTCGTCGATGCCATCAAGCGCCTTGGCCAAAAAACCATCGAGGAACGCTACGGCAACCTCTTCGAGATGTATCGAAACATCACCGGCGAGAACGCCTACGAGCGCCCGATGCGCATCTACCCAGCCGTGCATTACACAATGGGTGGTCTTTGGGTGGACTATAACTTGATGAGCAACATCCCAGGCCTTCATGTGCTCGGTGAGGCGAATTTCTCCGACCACGGAGCGAACCGCCTCGGGGCCAGCGCGCTCATGCAGGGCCTCGCCGACGGGTATTTTGTGATTCCTTACACCCTCGGCGACTACCTCACCACGCAGTTTGGCAAAAAGGTCGATCCCAAGCACCCTGCTTTTGAACAGACGCTACAGGAGACCAAGGCCCGCGTCCAAAAGCTCATCGACATTAAAGGCACGAAGCCGGTCGATGATTTTCACCGACGCCTTGGTTTGCTTATTTGGGATTACTGCGGCATGGCCCGCAGCACCGAAGGCCTCAAAGAGGCGATCGGCAAAATCCAGAATCTACGCGCCGAGTTTTGGAGCGACCTGAAACTTCTCGGCAGTCCGAACGGGATCAACCTGGAGCTCGAACGCGCCGGCCGCGTTGCCGATTTCCTGGAGTTCGGCGAACTCATGTGCCTCGATGCCCTCGTGAGAGACGAATCATGTGGAGGGCATTTCCGCGTCGAGCATCAAACCGCCGACGGCGAGGCGCTGCGCAACGACCAAGACTTTGCATTCGTATCTGCTTGGCAATTCACCGGAGAGGGGAACATTCCCAATCTCGTCAAGGAGCCACTCGTTTACGAACAGGTGAAACTCGCAACCCGCAGCTACAAATAATCCGCACCATGAAATTCCACCTTAAAGTCTGGCGGCAGAATGACCCGAACGCACCAGGCAATCTCGAGGATTATGAGGCCGAGAACATCCCAGCCGACGCCTCGTTTCTGGAAATGCTCGATATCGTCAATTCGGACCTCACCCGGAAAAACATCGAG
>JBIPMC010000207.1:0-4183 GCA_044369345.1 Terrimicrobiaceae bacterium | reverse complement strand
CCGGGCTTCACCACCTACAACAAGCGGGTGCAATACCTGGCCTTCGATGTCACCGACCGCTTCAAAACACCGGGCGTCCATGACTTGGATGTCACGCTGGCAGATGGCTGGTATGGATTATCCAAAGATCCCTGGGTGCACCAGTTCGAGAGGAACGCCTATGTGGACAAACCCAAGCTGCTCATCAATCTCCACCTGCAACACGCCGACGGCACGGAAACCGTGGTTGTTTCCGATGAAAGCTGGAAATGGTCGCTGGGGGAGATCACTCGCAGTTGGATTGTGCAGGAGGACATCGACCTGCGTGCCAAGGCGCGGGATTGGAAACCCGTGGCGGTCGTCAAAGGACCCGAGGGCAAGCTGGTCCATCAGAAAGAAACGCCCAATCGGATGGTGAACGAGGTCAAGCCGGTGGCGTTCCACTACGACGCGGCGAAGAAATCGGCCACTTGGGATTTTGGACGCGAGATCAATGGCTGGGTGCGGTTTCAGGCGTCCGGCCCGGAGGGCACGAAGTTGACCATCACCACCGAGGCGGTTGGTGGCGGGGAGGGATCTGGTGCACCAGGTTTTCCCCCGCGCTCGAGCACATTTGTTCTGGGATCTGCCGAAGGTCCACAAACCTACGAGCCGCGATTCTTTCATGGCGGCATGCGCCATGTGACGGTGACCGGCTTAGCTTCGGAGCCGAAGGAGGGCGACTTGACCGGTTGCGAGATCAGTTCGCTTTACACCCCCTCGGGAGATTTTAAATGTTCCGACGAGCGGATCACCTGGCTGCATGATTGCGTGCGGCGCACCATGGTCGCCTACACCACTTTCCTACCGAACGATCCGGTGCGGGAATGGAAGGCATGGACCCAGGATGTCCAGAGCATGTTCTGGTCGGCTGTCTATATATTCGACTCCCGCGCCATGTATGAGCGTTGGGGATACGACTTTCTCGACACCCAGGATGCCGGCGGCAATTTCCCCAATGTCACGCCCGGTCCAAAATTCGATGCCTTCAACAGCCCTTGGTGGGGCGGCTGTGGCGTGTGGCTCCCTTGGGAATTGTATCAGTATTACGGCGACGACACCTTGCTGCGCGAGGCCTATCCGGCCATGAAGCGGTATGTGGACTACCTGGAAAAGGCGGCACAAGACGGACTGCAGCAATGGGGCTTGGGAGATTGGTATGCCGTTGAGGAAACGCCGCTCGCACTCATCAACACCCCTGCCCATGTTCAGTTTGCGGATATCGTCAGTCGCACGGCAGCGATGTTGGGAAAAACCGACGAGGCCCAACAGTATGCCGCCGTCGCTTTACGACTGCGCGAGACGATCAATCAGAAATTCCTCGATTCGGCGACAGGCATCTATGGCCAGCCCGGTTGGAGGATCGGGCCCGGCAAATGGGTCGTCCTGCCGAAGCCGTTTGAACAACTGCATTCCAGCTGGTGGACTGGTGACCGCCCATGCACCCAGGCCGGCCAGGTGATGGCACTGGCCATGGAAATCCCGCCGGCTGAAGCGCGGGGCCAAGTCGAGCAGGCGCTGCTGAAGGAAATCGAAGCCCACCACGGACAACTCTCGACCGGCTTTGTCTCCACGCCTTACTTGTTGCGAGTCCTGCGCGATCTGGAGCCCGAAGCGGGTTGGAAAATGACCACGAGCGGGGAATTTCCTTCCTGGCTCAGGATGACCCGAGGCAGCGGCAGCGATGTCATGAAGGAGACTTGGAACGGCGGCGCGGCGCTGATGCCCTCGCTTGGCGGCAACATTGGTGCGTGGAACATGGAATCGCTCGCGGGCATCCGCCCCGACCCAGCCGCGCCCGGCTTCAAAAACACCATTATTAAACCCAATATGGTCGGCGATCTGCAATGGGTGAATGCCCATCACGAATCGCCCTACGGCCGCATCGTCAGCAACTGGAAACGCGAGGGCGAAAAACTCACGATGGATGTCACCATCCCGCCGAACACGACGGCGACAGTCTTCGTCCCCGCCAAAGACGCCGCGAGCGTCACCGAATCTGGAAAACCCGCCGGGAACGCCGAAGGCGTGAAATTCCTCCTCATGGAAAACAATGCCGCTGTCTTCGCGGTCGGCTCGGGTAACTACCAATTCCAATCTCAACCGTAATCATGAAAAAAATCGCATTCCTCCTCGCCCTCGCGGCAAATGCTCTGGTCGCCGAGCCGCTGCCGCCTTTTGTTTATCCGGGAACTGTTCCGGCTTCGAGTTGGTCGGCAAAGTGGATCGGTGCGAAACCGGCCACCGACACGAAAAAGCAAAACCTCTGGACCGCCTACCGGAAGGAATTCGACCTCGCCGCGAAGCCCGAGAAGGCCATCGCGCGGATCGCGGTCGATTCGAAATACTGGCTCTGGGTGAATGGCGTTTTGGCCGTGCGCGAGGGTGCGCTGAAACGCGGGCCGACTCCGACTGATACTTTTTTCGACGAGGTTGATCTGGCACCGCATTTGAAGCAGGGGAAAAACACGGTAGCGTTTCTCGTGTGGTATTTCGGCAAGCAGGGGTTCAGCCACAAAAGCAGCGGCAAAAGCGGGCTGTTGTTCCAGATGGAAGCAGGGACGGAGAAAGTGGTGAGCGATTCGTCGTGGCGCGCGGTCGTGCATCCGGCCTACGGCGATACCGACGTCCCGCACCCGAACAACCGACTGCCCGAATCCAACATCCGCTACGACGCGGGCAAGGAATTCGCGGGTTGGGAAATGCCGGGCTTCGACGCGTCCGCTTGGGCGGCGGCCGAGGATTTGGGCGCGCCGGACTGCGCGCCGTGGGGGCGATTGGTCAAACGCCCGGTGCCGCTTTGGAAAGACTTTGGCCTCCAGCCCTACGCGAATGCCCCCACGCTTCCTGCCGTCTCGGATGGTCAACTGATCAAAGGAAAGCTCCCCTATAACGCGCAGATCACCCCGTATTTGAAAATCGATGCGAAGGCCGGCCAGACCATCAAAATCCAAATGGACAACTACCGCGGCGGCAGCGAGCCGAATGTGCGTACCGAATATGTGACCCGCGATGGCGAGCAGGAGTTCGAGTTCCCCGGTTGGATGAACGGCCACGAGGTTCACTACGAAATTCCGGCGGGCATCAAGGTGCTCGACCTGAAATACCGCGAGACTGGATTCGACACGGAATTCGCGGGGGAGTTTACCTGCGACGACGACTTCATGAACCGCCTCCGCACGAAGGCCCTGAGGACGCTCTACATCACGATGCGCGATACCTACATGGATTGCCCGGACCGTGAGCGCGCGCTTTGGTGGGGCGACGCTGTGAACGAACTCGGCGAGGCATTCTACGCGTTCGATCGCCGCTCGGACCTCCTTGCGCGGAAATGCATCTTCGATCTCATCGCGTGGCAGAAGCCTGACGGCGTTTTGTTTTCGCCGGTTCCGGCGGGGAATTGGGACAGGGATCTGCCCCTGCAAATGCTCGCGAGCATCGGACGCACGGGTTTTTGGACCTACAGCTTTTTCAGCGGCGACATGGAAACGCTCGCCACCGTGTATCCCGGCATGAAGCGCTACATGGAAATCTGGGACATGCAGCCCGATGGCCTGGTCGTGCCACGGCGTGGAGCGTGGGAGTGGGGCGATTGGGGTGCCAACATCGATATGCCGATCCTCTACAATGCCTGGTATTACATCGGCCTGCAGGGGCTGCGAAATGCCGCGCTCGCGCTCAGGAAAGATGCCGATTTGCCGTGGATCGACGCGCGGATGAAGTCTATCGAAGCCGCCTTCAACAAAACCTTCTGGACCGGCACCGAATACCGCTCGCCGGGCTACGGGGGCCAAACCGATGACCGCGCCAACGCCATGGCCGTCATCGCCGGATTCGCCGGGCCGGACAAATACCCCGCTTTACTCGAGGTCTTCCGCAAGCAGGCCCACGCGAGCCCCTACATGGAAAAATATGTGCTCGAGGCGCTCTGCATTATGGACGAACCGGAGTTCGCCCAAGAGCGCATCAAGCAACGCTTCGCAAAAATGGTGAACCACCCGGACTACACCACGCTTTGGGAGGGTTGGGGCATCGGCGCAGAAGGCTTCGGCGGCGGAACGATCAACCACGCCTGGAGCGGCGGCCCGCTCACAATCATGTCGCAATACTTCGCTGGCATCGCTCCGACCGCGCCCGCGTTTTCCAAATACTCGGTCTTCCCGCA